>RHKR01000373.1 GCA_008363265.1 Chlorobiota bacterium | reverse complement strand
ATAAACTTGAGGAACAATTCAGACAAAAATTCGACAGTACGGATTACACATCCGATCTTAAGACACTTAAATTCTCATTGCGTCATTTTAATGTTTCAATTCCGCCTCTTCTGAAGCACTATTCCAATCTGTGTGATGACGACGGGGTAAAATTCCTCGATTTCGGCATCGATCCCGATTTCGCAAATTGTATCGATGGATTGATCCTTGTCGAAGTGGATAAGATCAAATCAGAGAAAAAGGCCAGATACTTTAAAGAAAAACCAATTGAAAAAGTTGCATAATTTTATTTCCCGTAAAAGGAAGAAAGTTCGATCATGATCATTGCTCACATTTCTGATCTTCACCTTAACTTTAATGGTAAAACCACATATTATTCGAAAGTGGAGGAACTCATCCGCAGAGTTGTGATGAGTGAACCTGACCATATTGTGATCTCCGGCGATGTTTCCGAAGATGGCAGGGATGAGGATTTCCTCTTCCTCCGGGAGCTACTTATCAAATTCGAAATTTTGAATCCCGCAAAAACCACTTTGGTGATTGGAAACCACGATATCTATGGAACAGCGATCAATATCGAAGATGCACTTTCTTATCCCGACCGGTGCAAGAACACGGATTACGATGAAAGAGTGGTAAACTTCACTTCGTATTTTCAGGAGCTATTTGACGATACCGGTTTGTTTCGAAGCACTACTTTATATCCATTTCTGAAGAAAGCCGGAGACATTTTTATTCTGGGGATGAATTCGATCGAGCGGTACAGCACACGCAATTTTGCCGCATCAAACGGAATTGTAAAAAAAGAGCAGCGACTGGCTGCCGAAAAACTGCTGAGCACGCATTGGGACCAGGCCTCTCCCCTTCTTCTGGCAATTCATCACCACTTCTACAAGATTGAGCGGGCGAAAGAATCTTTTGCCGGCAAGGTACTTACCCGTGTTGAAAACAGCACAATGAAGCTTCGAAGAAAGAAAAAACTGATCCGCTGGATAACCGACACTGGATTCTCAGCCGTGCTGCATGGCCATTTTCATCAGCAACGGGTGTATAAGGTCGGTGATGTCACTTTTAGCAATTCAGGCGGTTCAATAAAAAACGGTCTTGGACCGATCGCCAAGGCCAATTTCATCAATGTCACACCCGGTAATCTCCACGCCGAAACCCTTTCCCTCGACACAAAAGAGAGGATACTCATCTCAATAAAATAATTTCAGCCCTCAGTCCGCCGCAGGCGGATAATACTTCATACTTCATTCCGCCGCAGGCGGATCATACTTCATCCCTATTCTTGGTATATTTAAGGTTTGAATCTTTTTTATTTCAGAAGAATGAAATGAACCTTAAATTTTCGTGGCCCAAAGACTTTGTGCCGAAACTCTACTCCCTCCTCAGCAAAGGATACACGCGCGAAACCTTTGCCTCTGATCTTACCGCCGGCCTGATAGTTGGAATTGTTGCACTCCCCCTCGCCATCGCTTTCGCGATCGCTTCGGGTGTGAAGCCTGAACAGGGGCTTTACGCGGCGATAGTCGCCGGTTTCTTTGTGGCGGCACTGAGCGGGTCGCGAACTCAGGTTTCGGGACCTACAGGGGCTTTCATTGTAATTATTTACGGGATCGTACAACAGTACGGATATGACGGTCTGGCCGTTGCTACCCTGCTCGCGGGCGTTTTTCTTGTGGTTCTCGGCCTGCTCCGGTTTGGTATTCTCCTGCGATTTATCCCCTATTCCCTCACCATCGGATTTACGACGGGTATCGCGATCATAATTTTCACCAGCCAGATCAACGATCTGCTCGGACTCGGCATCGCCAAAGTACCTGCCGACTTCGTGGATAAGTGGATAGTTTTCGCTGAAAACATCAGCAAGGTTAATTTTTACGCCCTCGGAATTGGTGCGGTATCCCTGATCTTCATCTTCGTATGGGGAAGGTTCGACCTCAAAATACCCGGTTCGTTGATCGCGATCGTGATCGGTACACTGGTCGTCTACTACTTCAACCTCCCGGTTGAAACGATCGGATCAAAATTCGGATCGGTACCAAACTCACTCCCTGAACCGCAAATGCCTGAGATATCGTGGCAGGTTTTCACTCAGATGTTTTCACCTGCTTTTACCATCGCGATGCTCGCGGCGATAGAGTCGTTGTTATCCGCCGTGGTTGCCGACGGTATGATGGGATCGCGCCACCGCTCGAATATGGAACTTGTTTCACAGGGTATCGGAAACATCATCTCCCCGATCTTTATGGGAATTCCTGTTACAGGCGCGATCGCGAGAACCGCCACAAACATAAAAAGCGGAGCCAAGACACCGGTTTCCGCCATCGTGCACGGAGTGGTGATCCTGGTTATCATGCTCCTCTTTGCCGACCTGGCGTCACTTATCCCGCTCCCCGTTCTTGCCGCGATCCTGATTTACGTGGCCTGGAACATGAGCGAGATGCACGCCTTCTTCAGAACCCTGAAGGGGACGGGAGCGGATAAACTGATCCTCTTGAACACATTTTTATTAACCCTTTTCATCGATCTTACTGTGGCGATCGAAGTGGGGCTTGTGCTTGCGGCACTTACATTTATCAAGAAGATGTCGGATGTAACCCAAACCAACATCGTTACACAAAGCTTCCGCCTTCCCGATGAAGGGGAAGACAAGCTAACCACCACTTCAATTCCAGTGCCGAAGGATGTGGAGATTTTCGAGATCTACGGCACGCTTTTCTTCGGTGCAGTCGATCAGTTTCGAGATACTATCCGTGCTATGAACAAAAAGCCGCGCATCCTTGTTCTTGAGGTAAGCAAACTCCTCGTTATCGATGGATCGGGACTAAAAGCCATTGAGGATCTGGTGGATGACCTGCGAAAGGAAGGCACCGGACTGGTGATATCCGGCATCCACAAACAGCCCCTGTTTGAGATGACCCGAAGCGGTATTTTTGACAAGATCGGTGAAGACAACTTCTTCGGTTCCCTCGACGAAACACTCGGCGAGATCGGAAAAAGAAGAGTCGCGACCCGGAAAAACTAAATTTTATTCACTCTAATTAATTACATGACAGATTTTAAAGAGATTATCAAAGTACTGAAGGAAAATAAAACTTTTCTTCTTACCACTCACGTCAACCCCGATGCTGATGCTATCGGCTCCGAGATGGCAATGTATATTCTGCTGAAACGCCTTGGCAAGGAAGTGCGGATTGTTAACTATAGTCCGACCCCTTATTTTCTGGAGTTCCTCGACAAAGAACGGAAAGTCGAACAGTACAACCCGGCGGCGCACGATGAGTATTTCCTGAATTGCGATGTGGTGATCTCACTCGATTTCAATAATCCGGACAGAACAGTGAAGATGTCGCCGCTGTACGACAAACGGCAAGGATTAAAACTCTGCATCGACCACCACCTCGAGCCGGTGACCGAAAAATTCACCCACACAATGGCGATCCCCGATTACGCGGCCACCGCCCATCTGATGTATGATCTTATCGTAAAAACCGGAGTGACCGAAATCGATAAAGAACTTGCCGTTCCGGTCTATTCAGGAATAGCAACCGACA
>RHKR01000372.1 GCA_008363265.1 Chlorobiota bacterium | reverse complement strand
AGTTGTGGTCAATCTGGAGATCTGGGACCCTGGGGTTGAGTACACCCGCACGGGTCTGGATACAGACTCTACAACCATCATGGAAGTTGATCTTCCCTATATACGGCTTCCGATCGTCCCCGGTAAGAACATCACCGTGATCACCGAAGTAATTGCTCTGAATTATCTTCTGAAGCACTATGGCTATGACAGCGCAAAGGTTTTCAGGGAAAGACTGGAGCGTAAACTCAGGCAGGCAGATGGTGAAAATCCTTCGAGAGGGATCGATTATTTTGAACACGATTTTGAGTAAGACTATTTTTGTATAGTAGCCCCATTTTATTAGTTTTGTTGTTTGATTTTTAAATTTTTCCACAAAGCTCAATACTCTATCCAATGACAAATTTCCTGAACCGGTATCTCTTCATTTCCCGCAAGGAACTAAGAGTACGTTCCGTAAAATTGCCACACTTCAGGTCTGTTTCAGCAGTTTTCATTACTTTCCTTTCTTTGAGTACTGTGATCCTGCTTACATCCGGATTTTTCTCCACTGGGTTCTCTGATGGCGAAAGCAGGGCACTTGTTGATGAAAACAGCAAACTGAAAAAGGAACTGGCCGAACTGCAGGAAGAGATAATCCGGGTAAACGGACGATTGGCCACCGTGATCAGCATGAATAATGAGATCAGGGATATTGCAGACCTCCCAAGAATTGGCGACGAGTTTTTTTCGATCGGCGATCCTGCCGCCTCTCTTTCGATAACTGCCGCTTCAGGTGGAACTTTGGAAGAGGTTGACGCCACGTTAAAAATGCTGGAAAAGAACATCGAGTTGCAGTCGTCGTTGAATAAAGAGATTTCGATGGCGTTGGTTGACAAAACAGCCTATCTGAGGGGAATACCTTCGATCCTTCCACTCGACGCGCCTTTCAGCCGTACAAGTTTTGGACCGCGGAAAAATCCCATCACGGGTAAACCACAATTCCATACCGGATTGGATATTGGTTCAACGATGGGACAGGAGATAATAGCATCAGCCGATGGTATTGTCGAAAAAGCGGAAACATTCGGTGGATACGGTCTGTGTGTTATAATCGACCACGGAACGGGTTACAAAACCCTTTACGGACATTGCAGCAGGATAATTGTTGAAAAAGGCGATAAAGTCAGCAGGGGAGAGGTAATTGCTCTTGTTGGAAGTACCGGCATGTCGACCGGTCCTCACCTTCATTATGAGGTGATCTACAACGGTGAACACCTTAATCCGGTTGATTTCTTTTTTGACGGCGATAAATCATTTTTTGAAAAGAAACGAAAAAAATAACAAAATAGGGACCAAACCATGATCTGGACATTAGAACTTGCTTCATATCTCGAAGATGCTCCTTGGCCTGCATCCAAAGAAGAACTTATCGATTACGCGGAGAGAATCGGTGCTCCTCTTGAAGTGATTGAAAATTTAAAGGAACTCGAAGATTCTGAAGAGCCCTATGAGTCGATCGAAGATATCTGGCCTGACTACCCAACGGATGATGACTTCTTCTTCAATGCCGACGAGTATTGAGAGAAACTTCTCTCCGGGATGTTAGATTATTTTGATGGAATCCACGGACAGGACTCTGTAAAAGAGATACTGTCCGGTTTCCTCGTTAACAAGAAAATACCTCAAGCCCTCCTTTTCACAGGACCTTCCGGGGTTGGCAAGGATTATATTGCCATTCGCTTCGCAAATCTCCTCAACATCCCTCAGGAACAGCTCGAACTTGGTTTCCCGCGTAATGATTCTCTGCAGGAACCCCTGATCAAGTTGATCTGCCCACTTCCCGTTGGAAAAAATGAGTCGAGCGACGACGGTCCATATGACAGACTGACGCAAACTGAAATTGAGCTTATCCAGGAGCAATTCAGTAAAAAAACAGCCAATCCCTACCATGCGATCAAGATTCCAAGAGCGAATGATATCAAGATATCTTCCGTAAGGTCACTTACAAAGTATTTATCGCTCTCATACGATAATCTTGAATACAGGGTTATTCTGGTCTCTCAGGCACATTTAATGAATGAACCTGCACAGAATGCCCTGCTTAAGAATCTTGAAGAACCCCCGAAGGGATTTGTATTTATTTTGACAACATCCGAGCCATCGCAACTTAGAGAAACGATCCGTTCTAGATGCTGGCCGTTGGAGTTCAGGCCTCTGAGCGCGGAAAATGTGGGAGCTATACTTACCGGTTATTTCGCAATTGATGAACTGGAAGCTGATGTGCTCGGGAAAATATCCGGTGGATCAGTGGCCAGGGCGCTCTATCTGAAAGAGAAGAATTTATTTGAGCGACAAGCTTCGATAGTTTCTTTTTTGCGGAACGCATTGGCCGGAAAACTTAAAAGTGCTTTTGCTGAAATTAAGGATATAATTGCTGAGAACGACAGTGAGCTCTTCAGGTTGTATTTCAGTCTGGTACTTTACTGGTTTGAGGATTTCAAACGATATCTGGCGGGTATCAGGGAGAATTTCTTTTTCTCTTCACATATCGAAACTTTTGAAAAATTTGCCGGGCGATACAAAGATCTTGATCCCACCAAAGCGATCGACTCGATCGAAAAAATCTTATACTATGTAGAAAACAACAATGTTAACATGAACATTGCAGGATACAACATCATGTTCCTGATCACTTCGTTGATCCAGGACGAGATTGCGGACGATAAACTTTTTTTGAAATGAAAGGCATTAAAATGAAAAAAGTAGTAATTACACATGCAAGAAGAACTCCTATCGGATCATTCGGTGGAACTTTGTCATCTTTTACTGCGGCTCAGCTTGGTAGCATTGCTATAAAAGCGGTTCTCGAAGAATCGGGAATCGATCCCAAGGCAGTCGATGAGGTGATATTCGGAAATGTGCTGATGGCCGGTCAGGGGCAGGCACCTGCACGTCAGGCTGCCCTGAACGCAGGTCTTCCTGATACAGTTGAGACCATGACTCTTAATAAGATGTGCGGTAGCGGGTTGAAAGCCATAATGCTCGCTCAACAGGCTATCCTTGCGGGAGATGCAGATGTGGTGATCGCGGGCGGAATGGAATCGATGTCGAATGCTCCATATCTTCTCCCAAAAGCCCGTAACGGCTTCAAATATGGTCACGAATCGTATACCAGGGCTCAGAATGCACAAAAGGACGGAAAGTTCACAGCTGAAATGGCTCCTGTAGTGCTCAAGACTAGAGCAGGGGAGACCGTCATCGATAAAGATGAGGACCCTGAAAAAACCAATTTTGCAAAGATCCCAACACTTCGTCCGGTCTTCGATAAAGATGGTGTAGTTACGGCTGCAAACGCCAGCAATCTTAATGACGGTGCCGCGGCGGTTCTGGTGATGTCGGAAGAAAAGGCACTTGAATTCGGCTTCACGCCATTGGTTGAAATAGTGGCTCAGAGCTCAGCTGCCAAAGCCCCGGTTGATTTCACAATCGCTCCTGCTGATGCCATCCACAAGGTTCTCGGAAAGGCCGGACTCACAGTGAAGGATATTGATCTCTTTGAAATTAATGAAGCTTTTGCTGTGGTATCACTCGCGGTAAATAAACTTACAGGGATCACACACGAAAACACCAATGTAAACGGCGGAGCGATCGCTCTCGGACATCCGATCGGTGCAAGTGGTGCGAGGATCGTGGCAACTCTTATTCATGAAATGATGAGGCGTGGTTCAACCTATGGTCTCGCCAGTCTCTGCATAGGTGGTGGTGAAGCTTCGGCAATTATCGTAAAGAAATATTAACACAAATAACGGAGAAAATATGGAGATCAGGAAAGTTGCCGTGGTCGGCGGTGGCACCATGGGAAATGGTATCGTTACTGTGTTTGCTATCAATGGGTTCCCGGTTACTCTTGTTGAGACCAAACAGGAATATATTGACAGGGCAATGTCCAACATTTCTTCCAGTCTCGACCGTATGGTCAAGAAGGAGACGATTACAGAAGAAGTAAAAAACTCAGCTCTGGCAAAAATCAGCAGAGTGACCGGAGTGGAAAACATTGATCCGGATACCGACATTGTAATTGAAGCAGTATTTGAGAATAAAGATGTTAAATTGTCTATATTCAATACTTTAGACGGTTTACTTAAACCGGAGTCGATATTGGCTTCGAATACCTCTTCAATCTCGATTACTGAACTGGCTCCTAAAAACCGGGCTGACAAGTTCATCGGAATGCACTTTATGAATCCCGTGCCTGTGATGAAACTTGTTGAGATCATCCGTGGATATTCCACAAGCGATGCCACGTATGAAGACATCAAAGAGCTGACCCTTAAACTCGGCAAAGTGCCCGTTGAGGTTCAGGATTATCCCGGATTTATTTCAAATCGTATTTTGATGCCCATGATCAATGAGGCGATATTTGCCCTTATGGAAGGTGTGGCCAATAAAGAGGATATTGATTCAGTTATGAAACTCGGAATGGCTCATCCGATGGGCCCCTTGACACTCGCTGACTTCATTGGTCTTGATGTCTGTCTGGCTATCATGGAGGTGCTCTACAATGGATTCAATGACCCCAAATACCGCCCGTGTCCGTTATTAAAGAAAATGGTTGCGGCTGGAAAACTCGGCAGAAAATCCGGGGAAGGCTTCTATAAGTACTGATCAAAAAAGAGCCGGGTTCTTTAGGTCGCTCTCAGCGGTGCTGAAGTATTATGCTCTCAAGTTCCCCGTCAGATCTTACAATCTTGATCTGACACAGGATGGTTACACATTAATTTTAGGCGCCATCACCGGAGTTCTATGCGGTTTTGGCGCAGTTGTTTTCCATCATTCCATTGATCTAATTAGTGATCTGTTCTTTTACCTTCCTCCTGAACTGATACCCGGATTTGTAACTTTTTTTCCGACATCGATCCCGGGAATTGTCTACGTGATCCTCGTACCTGCGGTTGGCGGTTTATTCGTTGGTATACTGGCCCATATCTTCGAAAAAGGTAAAAAAGGGGAGGGGATACCCAGTGTGATTTTAGCTGTCGCCACAAAAGGCGGTATAATAAAAGGAAGTGTCGCCTTGCTGAAAACCGCGCAAACCGCTATCAGTATCGGCACCGGTGGTGCGGGCGGAAAAGAGGGACCGATAGTTCAGATCGGTGCGGCAATTGGATCATGGTTCGGCCAGACGCTAAACCTTTCATCCGACAGGTTGAAGATACTTGTCGGTTGCGGTGCAGCTGCAGGTCTTTCAGCTGCATTTAACGCGCCCTTGGGTGGAGCCATCTTCACAATGGAAATAATCCTCAGGACTTTCAATTCACGCTCCCTGGGTCCCATTATTGTGTCCTCGGTTTTTGCCACTGTTATTTCGCGTGGCATTATAGGTGCTGAACCTGCATTTCAGATACCCGTATATGATCTGAAGAGCAACTACGAATTCCTGATCTACATCACTCTCGGAATTTTCGCCGGGCTTCTGGCAGTCTATTTTGTAAAAGTGATGTTCTACTTTGATGATTTCTTCAGCAAGATCAAAATGCCGACCTGGGCAAAACCGGCCCTTGGAGGGTTAATGGTTGGAGTTATCGGGTTGTTCATGCCCGGTATTTACGGATTTACTCAGCAGTCGATAGATAAATCGCTCTACAATCAGAACACGCTTGAATTGATGATACTGCTCTTTATGCTCAAACCACTAGCGACAGCACTCACGATAGGTTCAGGTGGGCATGGTGGCACATTTGCGCCAAGTCTTTTCACAGGGGCAATGCTTGGCGGGGCTGTGGGACAGCTTGCCAATATCTGGTTTCCTGAAATCGCAGCACCTCCGGGAGCTTACGCGCTCGTAGGAATGGGAGCCGTTGTAGCAGGCACAACCCATGCTTCTTTGACCGCTCTGATCATGGTTTTTGAAATGACGAACAACTACAGGATCATTCTGCCGCTTATGCTGACAATCATCATTTCGACTCTCATTTCGAGAACCATTCTTAAAGGCTCACTGTACACCATACGCCTGGGAAATCAGGGTGTTGGTCTCGATATTTACGGAAGAAAAACATCTCTGCTAAAATCGATGAAACTTGCTACCGTGGTTGAAGAACTCAGGGAAAGCGTTTTCGAATCTGATAATTATCACCGGGTGGTCGAGATCCTGAGAAACTCCAGCTTCGAAACTGTTCTGGTGAAAGATGACAGTGGTAGTATCAAAGGTGTGATCTCTTATCAGGACCTCAGAAAACTGATGTTCGACAAGGAGAGTGAATCAGTGGTCGACTTTCTGATAGCCGGCGATCTCATGAAGAAACGATTCCCAAAGATCAATGAAGAAGACAACGCTGACAACGCGCTTAAAATAATGGAAACAGTCGATATGGAATTTCTTCCTGTGTACGATCAGGATGCGAAATTCAAGGGGATCGTTTCAAAACCAAAAATATTGCGAGTATATCAGAACGAATTGTTTTTAGCCGAAAAGGATATGGATATGTCGGCATGATCTCAATCTTCCTTATTCCATAAATGTCATATAATGTATATTATGTTAACTATATGGTTATCCTGAAAAAGGAAGCCATTTATAACATCTCTCCCCCGGATAAATGATACCGGAGCAATTATATGATCACTCCGGCGAACGAAACTTATTCTTTAGGCAATAGATAGAAATCCATATCGGGTGATCTTTTGAAGAACTTTTTAAATCCGTTTCGTATCTGTTCAAG
>RHKR01000371.1 GCA_008363265.1 Chlorobiota bacterium | reverse complement strand
AGGGCGAATACACCGATCGGAGCAAATTTCATGATCACATCGATCATCTTGATCATCGCGTCACTTAGAGCATCGAAAAAATCCAGAAGGATTTTCGACTTATCCTTGTCAGCGAATGTTAAAACCATCCCGAAGAAAACCGCGAAAAAAACTATCTGAAGCATTTCACCCTGTGAAAGTGCCGCGAATGGATTCCTGGGGATCATTTCCACGATCATCTTTATCCCGTCGAACTCAACATCTGTAGCAATTCTTTCTTGAGTATCTCCAGCGTAGGTTTGAAGAAGATTGTTCTTGGTTGCCTCATTCATTTGTTCGCCGGGACGAATGACGTTTGCAAGCACCAGACCGATGGTAACCGCAAAGGCTGTGGTCGTAAGATAGTAACTCAGGGTTTTAGTCCCTATCCTGGCAAATTTCCTGATGTCTCCCAGACTTGCGGCTCCGGCGATCAGGATGAAAATATCGCCAAGCCACTTGATCCAGGTGGCCGGGGTTTTCGGGTTCCTGATCGTCTTCACTGATTCAAAAGAGGCTTCTTTTCCGTCGGGCGCGGTTACCTCAAGCGAAACGGTTCCCCCTTCTTTTTTCGTCTGCTTGAAAAGGTTGATCAGTTTCGGTTTCTCACCGGCTGCAAAACTTAGAGAGTCTGTTTTGCCACCGTCGTTCGCTGTTTTAATTAGAAGAGCTGATTTCCACTCCTTCACACCGGTCTCAACTGTTTCCTTTTTCACCGAATGGGCCACAACGAACTCATTCCCGTCGACATTAAAAAAGGCGCCCAAAAGTGCGCCGGTCACCAACGCGATAAGTATCTGTGTGTGGAGGGCTGGTAATTTTATCTTCATTTAGGTGATGATGCCTCTACTTTTTTCAGGGTGAATTCTTTAAAAAACAAAAATAATCACTATTATTGAAACTTAAAACGATCAAATTTGAAAAATACGCATTTCCCGGAAATTTAATAATCATTTTATCCACTCTCCCCTGAAACAAATGAATAATAATTACAAAGGTGACCTGTTAAGAAAACTTACTCTTACAGGTGCAACCATGATCGTTGCTGGTTCGATGATCGGCTCAGGAATTTTCCGCAAGCCGGCCACCATGGCCGAACAACTGATGTCACCCGAGCTTCTGCTGATCGTATGGATCGCCGCGGGGTTGATAACCCTGGTAGGAGCCCTTATTAATGCAGAGATAGCAGGTATGATCGATGCAACCGGTGGGCAATACATCTATTTCAAGAAGATGTATGGTGATTTCACGGCGTACATGTACGGCTGGTCAGTGCTTTCAGTTATCCAGACAGGAAGTCAGGCAGCGATCGCATACGTGTTTGCAGAATATCTTAATTCATACCTGCAGATCAGTGGACTTTCTGATTCATGGGCGGGTTTTCAGGTATACATGCCTTTTGTGGGGATGATCAACCCCTTTGCTGAGTTTGGCACTAAATCGATAGCCATAATTGTTACACTCCTCCTGACAGGGGTTAACTACATCGGGGTGTTCTTTGGAGGTATCGTTCAAACGATCGTAACATTCGTAAAAATCGGGTCGATCCTCCTCCTTTCCGCCCTCATCTTCATTTTGGGAGATGGAACCGTTGCCAATTTCAGTAACGGTTTTTCGATGCCGGCAGAAAATGCTTCAAACATAATTTCATTGTTCGGACTCGCTCTCGCGGGTGCCTTCTGGGCGTACGATGGGTGGAACAACGTTACTTTCGTAAGCGGTGAAGTAAAAAATCCGCAAAGAAATGTGCCGCTTGCGCTCGTATACGGCACTCTGATCGTTATCGCGGTCTATGTCTTCATCAATATGGCATTCCTTTATGTGCTGCCGATCGATCAGATGAAGGACTCCGATCTGGTCGCACGCTCAGCGGCAGAGAAGATATTCGGCATGGCCGGTGGAACGGTGATCTCGATAGCGGTAATAATCTCGGCGTTCGGTGCCCTTAACGGAAGCATCCTCTCAACCGCAAGGGTGCAGTTTGCAATGTCGCGTCAGGGAATGTTCTTCGAGAGCCTCGGTAGGGTGCACCCAAAATTTTCAACGCCGCATATCTCCCTGCTTGTTCAGGGTATCTGGTCTGCAGTTCTCGTGCTTTCAGGTTCATTCGATACGATCAGTGACTATGTGATCTTCGCGGCATGGTTGTTCTACATGCTTGGAGCTGCCGGTATATTCGTTCTTCGAAAGAAAATGCCCGACACTCCACGTCCATATAAAGTATGGGGTTATCCTTATCTGCCGGCACTTTTCGTGGTATTCTCATTCCTGTTCCTTGTGAACACACTGGTTTCAGATACTGAGAATGCCATGATGGGACTGATGCTCATACTCAGTGGTCTTCCATTTTACTATTACATAAAGTACCGAAACAGGAAAAATTCAGAAAAAGAAGATTAAATGAAGAAAATTGTCCTTATCGATGCAATGGCCATCGCCTACAAGGCGTATTTCGCGTTCATCACACGTCCATTAAAAACCAGGTCAGGTGAACCAACATCTGCCATATTCGGATTTTTCAACCAGCTCTTTAGATATCTCGAAGAGATCAAGCCCGATTCAGTAATAGTCGCCTACGATTCCAAGGAGAAGACACTCCGTGCTGAAAAATACGAGCAGTACAAGGCACACCGCGAAGAAATGCCCGAGGAACTGGTGCCTCAGATCGGCCGTATAAGGGAAATTCTCGATGCAATGTCAATTCCTGTTCTGATGATCCCAAAAATCGAGGCTGATGATATAGTCGGTACCATCGCAAGAATTGCCGGGGAAGATGGTTATCAGGTTTATATGGTATCTCCTGACAAGGATTATTTTCAGTTGGTAACCAAAAACGCATTTCTCGTACGTCCCGGGATCAAGGGTGAGGATTTTGAGATTTTTACTCCTGAGTCGGCAGAACAGAAACTTGGTTTCGAACCGTCAAAAATGATCGACTACCTTGCACTGATCGGCGACTCAAGTGATAACATCCCTGGTGTTAAAGGAATTGGTGAGAAAACCGCTGTCCCGCTGATTCAACAATTCGGTTCGATCGAAAAATTATACGATAACCTCGATGAAATAGCCTCCAATTCAGTGCGATCAAAACTTGAGGCAAACAAGGATAACGCTTTTATTTCAAAGGAGTTGGCCACGATCGACAGATTTGTGGAAATCGAGTTCGACCCCGCCAAGGCCACAATAGGCAATGTCGATTTCCAAAAACTCGACCGACTCTTCAAAGAACTCGAACAACGGACGATCTGGGCGAAAACATGTAAATATTTCAACTACTCTCCCGATGAACCGGGAGCCTTCGCCGCGCGATCCGAAGAATCAGAAAAGACAGAAGAGGGTCCTCATGAGTTCGATCCGGCGAAGGTTGACTACATCCTAATCACCGGAGTAAAAGAGGCTGAAAAAGTTGCTGAACTTGTATCACAACACGATGAATTTGTATTCGATACAGAAACCGACTCCCTCAATATCTTCCGTGCAAGGATCGCCGGTGCTTCTTTTGCAGTAAAAGAAGGAGAGGCGTTTTTCGTGGCGATCGAACCTGAAGTCGTTCAGCAGGATATGTTCGCACCTGTTGCACAGGACCGGTTACCACTCTCAGAGTTCAAGAGGATATTCTCCCCTCTTTTTGCCGACCCGACAAAAAGAAAGATATGCCAGAACGGGAAATATGACATAGCTATTTTACGCACCGCCGGGATACCGGTTAAAGGCTTCTATTTCGATACCATGGTAGCCTCTTACGTGATCGATCCTGACAAAAAACATGGTATGGACGATCTTGCAGGAACATGGCTGAATTACAAACCAATACCTCTCTCTTCGTTGATAGGACAGAAAAAAGACCCCTCAAGGATGTTTGATGTCGACCTTAAAGCCCTTGCCAACTATGCATGTGAAGATGCTGATGTAACGTTCAGGCTATACAAAAAGCTGAAACAAAAACTTAGTGATGAGGGGCTTGAACGGCTCGCTTATGAGATCGAGTTCCCCCTTGTCGAAGTACTGGAAG
>RHKR01000370.1 GCA_008363265.1 Chlorobiota bacterium | reverse complement strand
GTTCGAGACGATATCAGACTTCGATCTTCCAAGGAAGTCTGCCTGTGCGAATGCTGATCCAAAGAGGATCGTTACAAAAAAGATTAAGAGTGTTTTTCTCATTTTGACCTTCTTGATTTTGTTAACAACGATTAATTAAATCCTGAATTTATACAACCTGACGGGTTAAAAGTTCCAATTTGATCGCTACCTGCTGAAGAAGTTGAATCGAAGGGTGATTATCCTTGTTTACACCGTTAAAATTGATTTTTGAGACTGCAATATATAGAAATCTTTAATTAAAAGAGGGCTGGATATTGCCGCTTGTCACAGAATAATACCTTTCCGTTATAGTAAATTGCGTTCATGGAATCCGGAAAGAAGTGGAAGCAGGGAGGCGCTAAATTGCATGCAGAGTTTATAAGAATTCGCAAATGATCTAACGATTAACTCTCAAAATTCAGATCTATTACCCTCCAAACCGCAGGAGGAGCTTTGCAGCAGCTCCTCCTGTCGTCTTTTAAACCTAATTCTCGTCAGTGACGAACATTGTCAGAACTGCAGCAATGATCATCGAAAAACCACCGATCACAAGTGCGTAGATAGGGTCGTCACCAAAGAAGTTCTTCACGATGAAACCGATTATCGTCGCGGCAACTATCTGCGGTATGACAATAAAGAAATTGAATATCCCCATGTAAACGCCCATTCTTTCTTGTGGAAGTGCGCCTGAAAGGATCGCGTAGGGCATTGAAAGGATCGATGCCCAGGCGAGGCCAATGAGAACCATGGGAGCAAGCAGCATTTCAGGTGTTGGAATGAACAGGAATGAAATAAATGCGACTCCTCCCATTACGAGTGAGAATGAATGAGCTGCCTTCCTTGAAAATTTGGCTGCAAGAACAGGAAGCAAAAACGCGGCAAATGCTGAAACCCCGTTATAAACCGAGAACAGCACACCTACCCAGTCAGCACCCTCATTATAGGCTTTCGAGGCAGTATCTGTAGTAAGGTAGATATGTTTTGTTACCGCGGGGGTTGTATATATCCACATGCAGAAAAGCGCGAACCAGCTGAAGAACTGAACGAACGCGAGCTGTATCATCGTTTTAGGCATTTTAAGGAATGCATCAAAGATATCTTTTGTCCCATGAAGGAAGCCGGCTTTGGCCTTTTTCTGCTCGAGGAACTCATCCATGTTGTCGGGCGGGTACTCCTTTGTCCGGAAAACAGTCCAGGCTACTGCCCCGAAGAAAGCAATTGCACCGAGATAGAAAGAATAAATGACCGACGGGGGGATCTCGCCTTCAGGGGCAGTGTTGCTTACTCCAAGCCAGTTGGTAAGCATGTAGGGAAGAAGTGATGCCACAACGGCACCAATTCCGATGAAAAAGCTTTGAACCGCAAATCCGGTTGTTCTCTGTTCAGAAGGGAGCAGATCGGCAACGAGGGCACGGAAAGGCTCCATGCTGATGTTTATCGAGGCATCCATGATCCAGAGCATGCCTGCAGCGATCCAGAGTTCCGGGGAGTTGGGCATTATGATAAGTGCCAGCGATGCAAGTATTGCTCCTGTGAGGAAGTATGGCCGGCGCCTTCCGAGCCTGCCCCATGTCCTGTCGCTCAGGTGGCCGACTATCGGCTGAACGATCAGACCTGTTACAGGCGCGGCGATCCAGAGGATCGGGATCTTGTCGATCTCGGCGCCCAGGGTTTGAAATATTCGGCTGGTATTGGCATTCTGGAGGGCAAATCCGAACTGAATTCCGAGGAAGCCGAAGCTCATGTTCCAGATCTGCCAGAAGTTAAGTTTTTGTCTCATTTGGTCAACTTTCCGGTAAAAATCGCATCTTTAAATTTACGAATGTTTGGGGGAATTTTTACGGATTTTCACAGGGGAGGAGGTAAGAGAATAATAAGGGGCAGGCATTATGCCGGCCCCTCACGGTTGGAATTATTTACCGCTGTATTTCATGAGGTTGTAAATCCCGCCGGCCCAGAAGGTTTTTGAGTTCAGGAAGAACATTTTCTGGCCAAAAGCAGGCAATTCCCATTTCTTTTTCCATGTTTTTCCACCGTCAGTTGTGGCATAGATCAATGATCCGCAGTCGGGACACGGAACGGTGAAATAGAGATAGCCGTTATTCTTATCGGTAAAGTGGAGAGTGTTTACTATGAACACTTCATCTTTGAACTCGACCGGTGTCCATTTTTTGCCTCCGTCATTGGTAATATAACTGAAGGGGACAGCATAAGAACTCTCGGTGAGTGTTATACATCCATTCTTGCTGTCAGAGAAGAATATCTGCTGATTGTACGGGTTACCCGGTTTTCTCAGCTGCTCTTTCCAGGTTTTGCCGCCATCAGCAGTGAACCGGATAAACCAGGCGTCTTTCTGTGGAGTCTCAGGGTTTTCCGAGGGTTTTACGCCGGAGACCCAGCCGTTATTCTTGTCGGTGAAAAAGATGGCTATCAGTGATTCCGTCTCATCCTTTCCTGTCTTAAGTTCGATCCATGTTTTACCACCGTCAACCGATTTAACGACTTTCTGTCCGTCTATATTACCCCTGATACCGTAAGCGATAGTGGGGGAAACGAAAGTCATCTTTGAGATGACGGGGAGGTTATTGTCGCCTACAAGCGTCCAGGTCTCACCGGCATCGGTTGTCGAGAAGATCGTTCCGTATCCATAGCCCGGGCCGTATTCATTTTCCTTTGCACCACCCGCGACACCGTTCTTTGAATCAAAGAACTTAAAGTATCCAAAATTCATGATCCCGGGGGTATTAACTTTATTCCATGAATATCCACCGTCGGTGGTCCTTATCATTCCCATACCGTCACCGGCAAGACCGGTTTTATCGTCAAGAAAATGGAATGAATAAAAATTAAGGTCCATTCCTTTGGTAAGGTTCGAGAACGAAACACCGCCATCGGTTGTCCGTTTCATCACTGCTGACATCATCATCGGACTGAGCGAGAAAATGCCTTTCTTGTTGTCGAAAAAACCGAAGCTTCCGAGGATCTCGTTTTCGTAAGCTGAGAGAACTTTCCATGATTTTCCGCCATCCACAGTTCCCCACAATTCGCCTTTTGAGTTGTTATCTCCCATCGCGAAAGTGGTCATCCAACCGTTTTTGTCGTTCAGGAAGAATACCGACTCTACCTCACCGCCTTTATTGGAGAGATCGTTGAATGATCCATAATCGAAATCCCAGGTTTTCCCTCCGTCGAACGAGTAACCGGCAATGAAAACTTCGTTGATTTTTCCGCCGACTATTGGCTGTTTGGCCAGAACATAAGCGTGATTCCTTTTAAAAGAGATGTGCCGTACGGTTGAGGTGTGGAAGGGCTCCACCGGGTTCCAGGTCTTTCCGCCATCTGTGGAATTCCACAAGCCGGTGCCGAGAGCCATATAACCTTCAGCGGCCCACATGGTTTTGGCATCGGTAAATCCGAAAAACTCAGGTTTAATGGGGAGTGCTTTTACTTCGGTTTTCCAGGTTTTGCCGCCATCGTTTGTTTTAAGGAGATCATATTCAAAATCAAGATCAATGCCGGAGCCTTTGGTTCTCATTCCAAGGATCGCGCCGTTCTTCTGGTCGAAGAAAGC
>RHKR01000369.1 GCA_008363265.1 Chlorobiota bacterium | reverse complement strand
TCCCAGACTTCATCCTGACAAATTCAAATCGGGTGTGGAAGGAATGTCTCAGAGATCAGGTCTCGACTGGATATTCACGGAAAGAGACCTTGAGCCTGTAATATCGCCCCTGGTTACAAGGGAGGGAAGTACCATTAAGGGAATGCTCTTCCCGATGGAGTGGGATCGCGATTTCGAGCTTTCAGATGGTGAACTTGGCACGCTTCAGGAGCTTAGGAATTCGATACAGGAGAGTGATCCGGTTCTGCTTCAGCATTCATCCGGTACAACGGGTCTGCAGAAGCCGGTGCTCCTCTCACAGAGGGCAGTTATTGATCACGTTGACAACTATGCTCTGTCGGTTGACCTCACGGAAGAAGACAAGATCGTAAGTTGGCTGCCTCTTTACCACGACATGGGTCTTATTGCTGCTTTTCATCTTCCATTGGCATATGGGATAACCTCGGTTCAGGTCGATCCATTCGAGTGGGTTTTGGCCCCTTCGCTTCAGTTTGAAGCGCTCAGCGCCGAGAGAGCAACCATCTGCTGGCTTCCCAACTTCGCGTATAATTTCATGGCTGACAGGATCGAAGAAGACGAGATGGAGGGTATTTCGCTAGAGTCGCTCCGTTTGGTGATCAATTGCAGCGAACCGGTAAGAAATGAGAGCCACAGGAAATTTGTTGCGGCATTCGAGAAATACGGCTTCAATCCGCTTGCGCTTTCTGCTTCCTACGCCATGGCCGAAACCACCTTTGCTGCCACACAGACTTCTGCAGGACAACCTATCAAAACCATTGAAGTTGACAGGGAAAGCCTCGCTCAGGGAAAAGTGGTTGACCCGATTCCCGGTAGAACATCACGTATCTGTGTCTCTTCAGGAAAGGAGATCATAGGATGTGAAGTAAGGATAGTCGATGAAAACGGTAATGAACTTCCGGAACATGGTGTCGGTGAAATTATCATCAAGTCGGTCTCGATGTTTGACGGTTACCGCAACTACCCTGAAAAAACTGCTGAAGTATTGAAAGACGGCTGGTATTTCAGTGGTGATTACGGTTTCAAACAGGATGGCGAACTTTACGTCATCGGAAGGAAGAAGGATATCATTATCGTTGCCGGTAAGAACATCTATCCTGAAGACGTTGAAGACGCGATCGGTACGGTTGAAGGTATTATCCCGGGTCGCGTGATCGCGTTCGGTGAAGATAATATTGAACTTGGTACCGAGGAGATCAGCGTCGTTGCAGAAACGGCCCTGGAAGACAGTAAAGAGAAGAAACATCTGATCCAGAGGGTGAGAGAGAAGGGTACTTCAGTCGATCTCACTATCACTCATGTGTATCTCGTGCCTCCACGCTGGTTGATCAAAAGTTCCGCGGGTAAACCAAGCCGGAAAGCCAACAAGGAACGGATCGCAGAAATGAAAGATTTGAACAAACATTAGGATTCTTCGAAATGATATCAGAAAGACTCAAAAACACAATTCTTAAACAGCTTGAACTGGAAGAATATGATATACAGGATGAGACAAAGGCAAACACGGTTCCGGGTTGGGATTCCCTTAGCCACGCCAACGTTATCCTCTCTATTGAAAAGGAATACAGTATCAGGTTGAAACATATCGAAGTTCTTAAATGCAAGAACATCGGTGACCTGCAGAAGCTCGTCGACTCCAAACTTTCATAAAGGAAGCTCCTTTGGATTTTAATATCGATTTTTCCAAACTGGCGGGATTGTTCGTCTTCAATCCGGACAATCCGCTTCAGTTTGGGACCCTCACTTTTATGTTCCTGCTCGCTCTCGGGCTATTGATCTATCACGCGGTTTATCCAAAACAGCGGCTCAGGGCAAGTTTTCTCCTGATCTTTTCGATTTTCATATACTACAAGATCGGCGGTCTCTCGCTTCTGCTCCTTTTAGGGGTGGGACTGGTCAACTATCTTTTCGGGTATATACTGCTTAAAATCGAGGATATCGACAAGCGAAGGTATGTGCTTTGGGGAATGGTGCTTGTTAACCTCTTTCTACTGGGGTATTTCAAGTACACCAACTTCATTTTCGCCCAGATCGCCACACTTCAGGATGCGGATTTTACCGCTCTCGATATTATTCTGCCTGTTGGTATATCGTATTACATCTTCAAAGTGCTCAGTTACCTCTTCGATATCTACTATGAAAAGTTTGAAGAACTGCCGAGAATAGATGATTTCATGCTTTATGTTACCTTCTTCGGTAATATCCAGCTTGGACCTATTGACAGGGCAGACGAGTTTATCCCACAGATCAAAGAAAACCTGCTTACTTCGGAAGAAGGAAAGCGGATCACGGGTCTCGCTGTTTTCTTTATCGCCTCCGGTATCATAAAGAAGATGATTATCGCCGATTATATCTACCTGAACTTCATCAGTCGTGTTTTTGAAGACCCGCTGCGCTTTACAGGGGCTGAAAACATTCTCGCAATTTACAGCAATTCGATACATATCTACTTCGACTTTTCAGGTTATTCGGATATGGCTGTGGGACTGGCACTTCTGTTCGGCTATAAAATAATCGACAACTTCAACTCGCCGTATAAAGCGACAAGTGTTGCCGAATTCTGGCGCAGGTGGCATATCTCACTATCACGTTGGCTACTTGATTACCTTTTCACCCCTTCCCAAATGGGAATGCGGAGGATGGGTCAGTACGGGAATGCGATCGCACTTCTGATCACGTTTGCTCTCTGCGGTCTGTGGCATGGGGCCACCTGGGGGTTCATCCTCTGGGGTACTGTTCATGGACTTATAATGGGTGTATCTGTTCTGACGAAGAAAATCCGTGCCAAGGGAATGGCAAAGATAGGATTGAAAGAGAGCCGCGGTCTGAACTTTTTCCGCGGTTTTATCGCTTTTCACATCATAACCGTCACCTGGATACTCTTCAGGGTGGATACTCTTGAGAAGATACCGATGATCTGGACACAGATTTCTGAGAACCTTCATGCGACTGTATTTACTCAGTTCTACAGCGGTTTCCCGGGAGTGGTGATTCTTTCGTTGATTGGTATAATTATGATATTCTTCCCTGAAGGACTGAAGGAACGCTTCAAGAATTTTCTGACAACACTTCCTCTCTGGGCTCAGGGACTGCTGCTTGGGTTGGTGATCTATCTTGCCTCACAAATAATGATGGCTGAGATGGTACCCCCAATCTATTTTGAATTCTAAAAGAATAAAATAAAGAGCATGAGATATTTTTTCTTATTTCTAATTCTGGGTTTTACGATGTACGCACAACAAGGTGCCGGTGACGGGATAAAAACCATCATCGACCAGGTCAGGATGAAGTATGCCCCTGACAAGAGAACGGCTCTTTTTAATGTGGACTACAAACTTAATGGCCAAGAACTGACTCTCCAGGGCGAGACGAACCAGAATGTCGCCAAGGAAGAGTTGCTTGGTTTGTTGAAGGGTTACAAAGTGGTCGATGAGGTCACGGTGCTTCCCGCAAAAGAGTTGGAGGGATACGTGAAAGGAGTTGTTACAATCTCGGTTGCCAATTTAAGGTCGAAACCCTCTCATCCGGCTGAACTTGTGACACAGGCGCTGCTTGGCACTCCTCTCGAAGTGCTCAAGTCAACTGAGGATAATTGGTATCTGGTCCAGACT
>RHKR01000368.1 GCA_008363265.1 Chlorobiota bacterium | reverse complement strand
GGACAACAATTCAGGTCAATTCGGACAGGTAAGGTCATTCTTCCTGACGGGGAAGAACGGCTATGGTCTGGCCGACAGCCTGTCGTTCGCTTCGGTTTCAATGACGAATTCCGGGTATGAGAACGGTAAACTGTCATTGAAAGACAAGAGTGTTTCCCTCTACGTTAGTGCTGCAGGTTACTTCGATGGAAACTCGGCAGTGATAAGTTACAACGGTAACAACGCTTTGGTTTCAAATACAGTACTAAGCCATAACGTTGCTGTTTTCGACGCGACAGATATGAGTTTCCTCTACACCCGTTCGTACAACCTTACATTCGGAGATGCGGCAGGTGACAGGGTTAGATACAAAGCACTCCTCGACACCCTTGATGAGAACAAAATAGTTATCGTGGCTGCGGCATATGATCCTTTCTCCGGTACCGACGCGGAACTAAGGACAAAACTGAAAGGCTACGGCAGCAAGTACATCGACTCTGTCAGGGTCCGTGACTCATGGTTCATGGTCGGCAGAAAGAATGCTCCTATAGGCAGCATCCCTGAAGGTTGGAAGAAAGCGAATTTTGGTTCCGTCAGTTTCGATACTGTTTATGTTTTTTCATCCGTATCAGGGCAGTTCCTGACCAACAGTATAGGTCCCGTTACATCGTGGGACAAACTTGAAGTGGAGGCTGCAATTCCTGATTCAGCGAGGCTCAATTTCAGGGTGATCGGAACAATCGCGAGCGGTGTTACAGATACAACTTCCGTCCTTACGGGTAGCAACGGGGTTTATGATCTTGGCTCACTTAACAGCAGGAATTACAGCACTATCAAGATACTGGCCGATCTTCAGTCACTCGACAAGAGATCATCACCACAATTGACCAAACTGTTCGTGACCTATCAGGATTTTACGGAAGTGGGTACAAACTATCAGAGCGTTTCCACTTCTGCGGATACAATTTTACCGAACCGTGATCTGAATTTAAGATTCAAGGTCACCAACGGCAGTGAGACACCGGCGAAAAACTTCAAGGTAAAAGTTGAATCCCAGATCGGTAACGGAACACCCGTGAAGTTCTTCGAACAGACAATCGACTCGCTCGGAGTTTTCGCGAACCGGTCATTCAATCTTAATTACAAGACACCTCTTGACATCGGTGCAGGTCAGTTGATAATAACAGTTGATCCGGACAACGTGCTGAAAGAGTTTTACCGGGACAACAACACCTATTCGATTCCGTTCTACATCAAGGGCGACACTTCCAAGCCATATCTGACTTTGTCGGTAGATGGTTCCGATGTGCCCGATGGTGAGTATATCAATCCGAAGGCCAACATCAAAGTGGAATTGTATGATTTTTCAAGCATCCCGCTTCAGGATACAACCACTATCTCGATGAGGCTCAACGGTAATCCTGTTTTCTTCAATTCACAAGGCGTGACCTACACATTCAGCAACAGTAATCCCAAAGTTACCGTGAACTACAGCCCGGGATTCGGGGATGGCGACTATGAATTCAGCGTGGTTGCCCGGGGTAACTCAAGTTCGTTTGCGGATACCGCCAGGATCGAGAAGAGATTCTCGATAATGAATGAGGCAAAACTACTGAACGTTTATAACTACCCGAATCCGTTCGCGAATGAGACATGGTTCACATTCAAACTGACACAGATCCCCGAGGAACTGCGTATCGTGGTTTACACTGTTGCAGGCAGGAAGATCAGGGATGTGAACGTGCCGGTCAGCCAGTTAAAGTATGATTTCAACAGGATCTACTGGGATGGCCGGGATGAGGACGGCGACATGGTCGGTAACGGAGTTTATCTCTACCGTGTGATCATGAAGAAGGGTGAAAAAACCGAGAGGATCACTGAGAAACTTGCGGTTGTGAGGTAGCCGGCTCGATCCTGTAGACGGAATAACCGTCGATCACACCGAGAAGGACGGATCCCATTCCGAGACTTCCGGGTGATGCGGAAGATTTATCGGTTACAATATACCTGACGTTGTATTTTTTGATTATCGCCAATTTTTCGTCAATTGAAGAAGTGCTGAAGTATTTTTCTACATCAGCACTTTTTTCTTTTGTCCCTGGAATTGAGGGATTCGGGAAATAAAAAGCCACCGCGTTTTGATGGGTCGTTTTCGAAAGCATTACCGAGACCGGGAGGGGTGCGAGTATCTTGCCACCGTCAGTGATCCACCTGTCGAAGTTTTGAAATTCATTGTAATATCTGATATTGGAAAAGTGGCCGACAGGTTTGCCTTGGATGATCTCCGGGAAAAGAGAGATGGTCTGAAGCGAGAAGGGGATCTGGAGCGCAAAAAGGATGATCATCACCAATGCTGAAAACTTCAATAACCTGTGATTCTTCAGTTCGATGTTCTTCATAAGCCACTCGATCATAAGGAGCTGGAACATCAGTGCGATGAAAACGATCATTCTGGCGAGCGGTTCGTTCTTGAACAGGAAGTAATTAACCATGATCAACGGGGTAAGCAGCATGGTCGCAACCATGATAAAGTCAAATTTTTTCTCTTTGATCCTCGCTTTAAGCATGATCAAAGCCGGCGCGGAGAGAACCAGCAATGTCCACACAGTATGGTAGTAGAACTTATACGCGTCGGGCAGGTTGAAAACGTTCAGTTTGTTTGCGGATGTAACGAATCCCAGTATCGGATAGAAGGGCCACAGAAATGTGAGCAAAAGTGCGACTGCAGGAACAAATAGTGGTATCACCTTTTTTGTGATCCCGGTCTCCCTGTCGAGAGCTGATTTCAGGAACATAACCATGAAAATAAAACCGCCGGTAACAGGATGGGAAGCGAATGCCAACGCGCCGGCAATGGTGTAAAAGACAAGATCGATTGCCCGAATGCTGTTGTTGTATCTGGCGATCACCAGAAGAAGCAGGGGAAAAACAGCTCTGTATGGGTATCCCAAGGTCAGTGGGATGAAGGCAAAATTGTAATATCCGCTTGAAACCGGCGGGTAGAGCCATGCAAAAAGAAGAATAGTCAAAACCAACAGGGAGTATTTCCGGTCACCGAAGTACTCAGCCGCAAGCACTTTAACACTGTACAGGAAAAAGATCAGATTGATCAATCCGGCGATGTAGAAAATTATCAGTGGAGAGAGTCCGGAAAGGTTGGCTGCGACTCCAAGAAAAAAATGGTAAGGCGTGAGCAGATGTGACGTGTTATCGCCCCGAAGATATGGATCAACAGGGGAAAAAGGATTATCTTTGAAAGCCATTATCTGGGGAATGTGTTCCCAGATATCGTATGTCACGTAGAAACATTCAAGAAAAACTGTCCCGATCAGAGAGTAGACAAAGAGGAGTCCTGCCGCGGCAATGAATGAACGGTAGGAAAAGAGGATTCCGGAAAGTTTGCTTGTTCTGCTCAATTTCAACAAATATTTAAATTCCTTGTCAAAGTTAAACATAATCATTAAAATTGTCGCCTAATGGAAGAAACAAGCCGGGATACTTTTAAGCAGAAGCTCTATCCGTTCAGGTATAAAGCACTCTTTCTCCTTACGGTATCGGTATACATTATCCTCTATGCACCGTACGGTTTTACAGATGCTGATGATGGTTTTATCACGGCTTTGTCGTGGCGGATATTTAACGGACAGGTACCTTAC
>RHKR01000367.1 GCA_008363265.1 Chlorobiota bacterium | reverse complement strand
AGTGACCAGCATCATTCCTCCCGCCAGAAGTATGAGGGAGAAGGTGAAAAAGAAATTTCTTTTCTTTAACGCCACTTCAGGTTCCCGCCTTGCCTTGTCTGCTGCTGAGGAGCTTGCTGTTGCTGCTGCTCCTGAGCGTTCTCAGATGTAACTTTTACAAACTTCTTGGCATTCGTGGTAACCGCGGAGATCGGGGCCTCACGGCGCGGCGCTACATACGGCTGGGCCGTAGGCGGTGCTTCTCCACCGACATTTCCTGTAACACGGCTTGGAGCGCCGGTAGCACGGTAATTCGGTGCATGTGTCATATCGAAAGCTGTACCGGTTCTTCTTGCTGATTCTGCAGTAGCGCGGGTGGCTGATGTCTGCTCAGAGGCAAGTTCCGGGGTTACCAGTTCCGCCTGGATTGTGGCAGGAGGAACCGCCTTTGCTCTGACGCCCTGTGCCTCACGAACCTTGAAAAGGATGTAGGCACCGATCGACAGGAAGAAAGTACTGATCGTCGCGACCAGGATGATTGTTGCCAAAATGGGTATTAGTTCCATAATAAAATCCTTTTAATCTATTTTCCGGTACCAATTCGTTCGAGTTTCCCCCAGTTCATGTCGAGACCAAGAAACTCTTCGATAGTGGACATCATTTTACAAATATCGATCGCGAATACGAAGAACATTCTGTACACAAGTGAGTAAGGCACAAGTCGTAATTCTTCGTCTTCCACAGCCACACAATATAGGGCTGTTACTGTGTCAAGCAAGGCTAAAAATACCCACCAGAAAAAGATAAGACTGGTGTAGCCATAGAAAAGTGAAACAACAATAAAGAAAAAGTTTGCTACGATGTTCATTGTGGGCCATATCAGAGCCTCGTAGAACATGGTCCAGAGAATGAAAGTATCACCGAAGTTGATTGTTGGATTGTAGAGCAGATTCTTGTGCTTCCTGATCGCCTGAAGGATGCCTCTGGTCCAGCGGTACCTCTGCTTCAGAAGTTGCTGCAGTTTAACGGGAGCCTCTGTCCAAGCGATCGATGTTGGCTCATAGTATACTTTCCAACCCTTCGAGAGGATCTTAAGTGTAAGATCCGCGTCTTCAGCAAATGTATCACTTGAATAGTAACCAACCTCCTCGATCGCCTTTTTCCTGAACAGCCCGATCGGACCCGGAATGATGTTCACGAGTTTAAGGAACGACTGTGCGGCACGCGCCATATTAAGACCCTCGATATACTCGAGTGCCTGAAGATCGGCGTAGAACTTGCCGCGATTAAGCACTTTAACGTTACCTGCAACGGCTCCGATCCTGGGATCGATGAAGTGGCGGGCACCGTTCCTGATAGTCTCTGGAGAGAGCTGGCTGTCGCCATCCATACAAAGAACGATCTCTGATTTCGAATAACTTATACCCGCGTTGAGTGCCCTTGCCTTACCACCGTTGGGTTTACTGATCAGCGAAACCTTTACCTTGCCGTACATCCCCTGCTGGAAGCCGACCATGGTTTTTGCGACATCATAGGTATTGTCACTCGAACCATCGTTCACGATTATGATCTCGTAATTCGAGTAATCGAGTTCAAGCAGAGAAAGTATGGCGTCTCTAAGAAGAATACCTTCATTATAAACCGGAACGATCACTGAGACAAACGGCTGAAAATCGGGCCGCTTCGTAAACGTGTAGTTGTTTAGCCAAAGATAAGCCATCCCCAGAAGCCCGAAATACCGGATCAGCAGTATGAGCAGAAAGAGCAAGAGCGAGATCATGGTCGAGTACTCGAAAAGCGCTGAATACGAAAGTACCGTCATAGGCATCGTCATCACGATGATGAGTATCAGAACGATTGATGCAACCCCATTGATGATCATCCGGCGCAGTATCTGCCGGCGTTTATCATCTCCATGGCCTTCGGTGGCTTCTGTGTTCTTAACGGTGATCTTGGTTGATCGTATCTTGTTCTGCGACATTCTAATCGGGTCTCTCTGTAATTATAGCATCCAGAAGACAGACGCGCTCACAGCTCTCGAGCTGTAACCGGTAGTCTCCCTCGTGGTACTTCCCATCTGTCCTCTGAGGTTGATCCTCAGGTTCTCGAGCGGGCTGTACGATCCTTGTATATAAAATTCTCTCAACCAAAAGGCACTTTCGGGTATGTAACCGATCCTGCCTCCACCACTCAGATCAAACTGATCATCCTTGTAAAAATTCCAGTCCGCGAAGAGTGAATGTGACAGAAAACTCTGCGGTGAATAGTAATAGATCGACTTTCTCGCGTAGACGGTCGAAAAAAACTCGTAACCGGCCAGCAATTCAGGATAGAAATATCTTCCGATCCTTATTTCTGTGTTCGCTCCCCTGTTGCCGTCACTGATCATCAAATACTGGTATGATCCGGATACCCTGTACTTTGAAGGAAGTATATACCAGCCTTCGGCTTTTATCATCTCTGCACGCAGTCTGTCACGAAGCGCTCCAAAAGGATAAACAAGAAGGGCAGAATAAAGCATGGTGGCGGCTTCCTGCTGTGTATATGTGACCTGAGCGAAATACTCTTTTTGTTTCGTTATTCTGGCGAATGCCTCATAGAGTGGGTAAGTCTTTTTGGGAGACAGGAAAGCCTGCTCACCGATTGAGGCTGCAAGTGTAAGCAAACTCCACGGTCGAAGGAAAATGGTCGCTTTCCAAGTATTAAAGTCTGACTTGATCCCCTTTCCAGTCAGTGTACCGAGGCTACCCATCAGTCCCAGTGAAAGGAATGAGGTAACACCCATATCAGTGTTTATACCGTAGGTCAAATAGCTGAAATCAGCATTATCTTCAAAATAAGATATGAACGGATTGAGCAGAATATACTGTGGGAATGAACCCAAAAGAGCACTCATGCCGCCCACCGGCAACCATCCGATCCTTTGATTGATCAGAGCGATTTGAGTGGTATCGGTGTTATTTACCAGCAACGAGTCATAAATTTCTCTTGCCCTGTCGTAATCTTCGGTTTGTGCGTATGCGTCACCAAGGAATAGTTTCGCGGCAAAATCAGCATTATCTTCTTTTACGAGGCGCTCGAACTCGGAAATAGACTTCTGGAAATCGCCTTTGAAGAAATAAACCTTCGCGCGTTCGAGATCGATGAGATAGTCATATTCACCGGCAAGGAGTGAATCGTAAATTTGAAGTGCTCTGTCGTAGTTCTTAAGACATGAATTAATATCAGCATATTCCTTCAGAATAGTTCTGTCGCCTTCGTGTTTTCCAAGGAACTCGTCATAGATCTGAAGGGCACCTTCACAGTCTCCTGCTCTTATCTTCTCTCTACCCCCCTCGAGACTCTGGAAAAGTGCTTCCTCTTCTGCTCTCAGTTTCGAAGTTTCGAGGTTTGAGATAAGAGTTTCCAGTTCCGGGTGTGTTGGCTCGTACTGTTTTATCAATTCGATATACTCGCTGGCCTTGTCGAAGTTGTTCTTCGTCATTTCGAGTGAAGCGAGACCGACAAGTGCAGTAACTTCCTTGGGCTTCTTACTTAAAACTTCATTTAAGTACTCATAAGCCAGATCTTCATAGAGGCAATCTTCGCGAATATCTTGCGAAGTTTGCAGTCCTGCGAGTCCGGATTCCGCTCAAAATACCCGTTCAGCAGCTGAAAAGCTTCCTCATTCCGCTCAAGATTGTTCAGTAACTGAACCATTTCGGTGATTAATTTTACATCATCCGGATTTTTCTCGAGTAGTTTCTGTATCTCAGCGATCCGCTTGGTGTAGTTCTCCTCGCGAACTTTGATGACGAGTTCATAATTCTTTACCCACTTCTGATCTTCCTTGTATTTTTCTTCAAGGATCAGAAGCTGCTGGTACGCTTCTTCCCAACGCTTAAACTTGATCAATTCATCGATAAGAAGGAACCTGGTTTTGTCATCTTTGGGATTGTTCCTTAATATCCTGTAATATTTATCAATCGCAAATTCCTGGGGAGGTGGAGGTGGTGGTGGCTTCTGGTTGGCCTGCCAGTTCCCTGTAGTATCCTTGTAGAGATTCTGGAAGTATTTTCCGAGAACCATATCGAGACCATCCTGTGCCTCTTTGAAGTAAGGACGCAGTTTAAGTGCGGTTTCAAATGCCACTTTTGCTTCATCGCTCTTGCCAAGCCAGTAAAGGAAATAGCCGTAACGGCTCCAGAGACGGTGATCATTGGGGTATTTTTTTACAAATCTTGCAAGAATCGGCTCACCTTTTGCGTATTTTTTAAGGTAACTGAGAACCTCTGTGTACCTGATAACTTCGTCAGCGGAAGGCTCTTCAAGCTCAAGATATTTGTCATACCAGATCTCGGAGGAGA
>RHKR01000366.1 GCA_008363265.1 Chlorobiota bacterium | reverse complement strand
ATTGAGGTCTTCTCCACGTGCCTCAAATGCCGATCTGATCGAAGTGTAGGCCAGATAAAGGGCCAATAAAAGAAAAAGAACTGTGATCCCGAGAGTAACAACCCTGACCTTTTCTGTGAAGTCAATAATCTCCTGGAGCATTTTTGACCTGAATTCGTGTCCTGAAATTCCGGGCATCCGGGAGATATGCTCAACGGTTTTGTCAAGAACTGCCATCTCTCTCCCCGCTGGGTCCAAAGTCACAAGTATCGATGCGGGAAGAGGATTGTACGTTAGAACCTTCCTGAAGTCTTCGCCGGTCGTGGCAACGAACTCTTTTTCGGCTTCTGCCGCACTGATAAACCGGACCTGCTTAACACCATCCATCCCCTTTATCGTTTTTACAATTTTATCCCCCGCCTCAGCGTCAAGCGAATCTGTAAGGAAAAAAGTTGCGGTCACATTTTTCGTGAGTTCAGCACTCAGGGCGTCAGAGAAGTTGCTGACGAGGTACGAAGTAACTGTAAAACCTGAAGCCAGAAGCAAAGAGAAAAATGTAATTACCGAGGTGATCCCGGCGAATCTGAGGTTGCGCCAGGCTTCTTTTATATAGAACATGCCATCCTAAAGATTTGATTCATCGATCCACCGGGCTATCTGCCAGCGCTTTGTGACCGCGTTTTTTTCAAGGTCAAGGTTTACCCTGCCGTTGATCCTGACAATGTCACTGGGATTAAAGGTTATGGTTAAATTAAAGCTTCGCACTATGTTAACTTTAAGCGAGTCGCCGCTTGAGAGTACAATATTGTTCCAGACCAGATCGAGCCGCTCTGAATTGGAAAATAGCCCGTAAGTTGTCCTAAGTTCCTCTTCTCTCCCCCATGAGACATCGGCACCAAGATCGTAATCCCTGAACGTGAAGATAAAATCATCCTTTATCAGGGCTGAGTAGATACTGGTGTCTTTAAAAGTATAGGCGTACTTCAGATTGATAAAAACCCCGTCGGGAGTGGATAGATCACTGAGTACACCCCCTCCACCCTGACCGTCGGAGTAGTGCCCGGGCGCGAACGGATTTTCACATCCGGATAAAAAGAATGCCACCGGGAGCAACAGCCAGAGAGCAGCCTTCCTCAATTGAAGTAGCCCTTCACTTCACTCCAGGTAGGGAGATTACCAGATTTGATATCCTGCCACTGATAAATGGTCCATAACTGCTGCTTGTCCCTTATCAGTTTGAGCTGAAGTTTACCGCCGAAAACATTCTGCAGTCCCTGAATGTTGTGTGGAACGGTCAGGTCGTAGTCAGCGGAAAGGTAAGCGCTGTCGCCGAATGATACAAGGTCCTCATTTTGTAAAGTCAGACTTATCGATGATTCAGCCGGGATCTTGTTGATGATGTTATTAAGGTACTGCTCTTCATCTTTCACCGCCCATCCGAACGAAAGAGCCGCGTATTTTGAAACCGCCTCTGCATTCGCCACGAAGGTATAGTTTTTCCCGTTTTTGAGCGAGTCACTGAACGATTTCAGGTAATACTGTGTGCTTTTTGTGGTCACCGAGTTGGTGAAATTACTTACAACGCTCGCCACATCCACAGGTTGCAGGTAATTGAACCTGGGAACATCGGGAATCTCCGGAGTGCGTGTCGTGAAGATATCACAACCGGACAGGAGAAATGAGAATACAAGGAATATCAGGAGGCGATGCATATCAGTCTTGGTGAACTTGAACTGCTAAATTTAGTACCGTTATAGTCACCATACAACGTTAATTTTGATGCCCCGGCATCTTTTAGAACAGACGTGATCTCTGCAGCAGAATAGAGTCTGACCGATTCCTTGTAAACTCTGAACTCTACGCCATCAAAGAAACTTATAGTCTTGACAACCCTGTCACCCTCGATCTCCCGTGAGATGTCGTATGTGACACCATTTCTGAATATGGTGTCGGACGGGACAAGATTCTCCCTGAGAAATGCCGGATTGAGCACATCAAGGATGAAATATCCTTCGTCTTTTCTTAGTGCCAATGCGTCCCTGAGAACCTGAAAATTCTCGTGATCGTCTGTGAAATAACCCCAGCTTGTGAAGATGCTCATCACAAGGTCAAAGCCACCTTTGAATGGCATATTCCTGATATCACCCCTGACCAAAGCAAGGAAACTCTTTTCGGATGATTTTTCCAATGAGGCTGTCTGAAGCAACCGGTTACTCAGATCGAACCCTGTAACATTAAAACCTTCAGAGGCGAAGATCAGCGAATGCCTGCCCGGTCCGCAACCCAGATCGAGTATCCTGGCACCCGGCGCGAGTGAAATTTCTGATCTTAGGAAATTGATCAGTTGCATCGCGTCGGTTTTATCACGGTGCGAGTAAAGGTTCAGATAGTGCTCCGACTCGAACCAGCTTTCAAACCACGCAGTTGCCAAGGAAACCCCCTCCATGTTCATCAGAATTTACTCCTGCCTGATACTGCCCTGCCAATAGTGGCATCATCCGCAAATTCGATGTTTCCGCCAATAGGAAGTCCCCGTGCTATCCTGCTGACCGGAACTCCGGTCGGTGTGATCAACCGGTTGAGATAAAGTGATGTTGCTTCCCCCTCAGTATCGGGATTAAGTGCGAGGATCACCTCTTTCACTTCACCTTTCAGGCGTGAAAGGAGTTCCCTCACCTTCAAGTTTTCCGGACCAATACCGTTCAATGGTGAGAGCACTCCGCCGAGCACATGGTATGTTCCATTGTACTCATGCGAACGCTCAATGGCGATCACATCGTTGATATCCTCAACCACGCAGATTATGCTCTTGTCGCGCCGTTCGGAACTGCAAATGTCGCAGATATCTTCCTCACCGATGTTGAAGCAGATGCTGCAGAATTTGATACGTGTTTTCAAACCATTGAGCGATGAAACGAGTCTGTCGATCTGTTCAGGGTCCTGCCGGAGGAGGTAGAGGGCAAGCCTCCGGGCACTTTTGGCACCAACACCCGGGAACTTCGAGAACTCTTCCACTACTGACTGAAGTGGTGCCGGTAAATTCATTTCTTAGAATCCGGGGAGATTCATTCCGGGAGGGATCATCCCTTTGGTGAGTTTTCCCATCTCGTCTTCATGCATCTTTTTCGCGGCAATAACCGCCTTGTTAACTGCAGCAACAATGAGGTCTTCAAGCACTTCCTTGTCATCGGGAACAATAACCGTCGGATCGAGAACGATCGAGACCAGTTCATTATTGCCGTTTACGGTAGCCTTGATCATTCCACCGCCGGCTTCCTCGGTGACGGTTTTTGCAGCCAGTTCATTCTGAAGTTTCGCCATATCCTCCTGCAGTTTCTGAACCTGTTTCATCATCTGCTGCATGTTGGGTTTGTTGAACATCTATCCTCCGTGTCAAACACTTATTTTAAGAAATTGTTTATTTATGTAATACGTAAACTTTATATTTGGCATCTACAAATTTTCAATTTGAAAAGCGAGAAAAGTGCAGATAGAATTGGAGAACGACTCCAAAAAAAGCGGAATAAGTAAAAAGCGTGCTGCTAATTTACGAGGAAATTCTTTAATTATTTCGCCTCAACTTTTTGACTTTATCAAGGAGTTCAATCTGCCGGTTAATCCGGGACCGGACACTGAACAAGGCGCGGTCGCGCTGAAATTCA
>RHKR01000365.1 GCA_008363265.1 Chlorobiota bacterium | reverse complement strand
GATTTTACCCTGTAATCGTCACATTCATTTCCGATACCGGCACAGTTACTACCGGATCTGCGAAACTTGTTTACCTTAAATAATTCCAGACGGAGGACCCCCAATTAATGCTTGAACTTAAGGAGATAAGAAAATCATTCGGTAAGACACCCGTCGTTGATGGCATTTCACTTGTTATCGGCGAGGGTGAGTTTTTTTGTCTTCTGGGTCCGAGCGGTTGCGGGAAGACCACTCTCCTGAGGATAATCGCCGGGTTTGAATCACCCGATTCCGGTTCTGTCATTTTCAACGGAAAGGAAATAACAGAACTCCCCGCCTATAAACGCGATTTCAATCTGATCTTTCAGAATTTCGCCCTCTTCCCACACCTCTCAGTATATGAAAATATCGCTTTTGGACTGAAAGTGAAAGGAATCGGTAAGGAAGAAACTGAATCGAGGGTGGCGGGAGTTATCTCATCGCTCGGTCTCGATGGTCTCGGAAAAAGGATGCCCTCTGCCCTTTCGGGCGGGCAGCAGCAACGCGTGGCGGTGGCACGGGCAATTGTTAACAGGCCAAAACTCCTGCTCCTCGACGAACCTTTAAGCTCTCTCGACAAAAAGATCGCGGAAAAAACCCTGATCGAACTCACAGACCTTCAGAAAAAGCTTGGTATCACCTTTATCTATGTAACCCACAATCAGGATGAAGCCCTTTCCCTCGCCGATAGGATCGCCCTGATGAACGGGGGAAAAATTGTGCAGCTCGACTCCCCCGAAAACCTCTACGAAAGACCCGCGAACCGGTTTGCTGCCGGTTTCATCGGAAAAATGAACTTCATACCGTGCGAGGTGACCACGGTTGAAGGTGAACTTCATAATATCAGACTGAAAGACGGGAAAATCATTCAGTTCATTTCTTCGAAACAATTCCCGGTGGGAAACCACCTCCACTTCACAGTTCGCCCGGAAAATATTACAATATCGGCAGGACCCCATCGGAACGGGCACAATTTCATAACCGGAACACTCCGGCATAAAATTTACATGGGCGACTATTACGAATTCGAGTTTACTCTTCAGGAGGGAAACATTTTCAGGGTTCAGGCAAACAAAACGACCGATAATTCATTCTTCCATTCCCTCTCAGTGGGTGAGGTTTACTATCTCTCATGGGAAAAAACTTCCGGATGGCCTGTAGTTGAAGAACAGGCTTAGGGAACACCTTCTCTTCCTCGCTCCTCCGGGATTCTGGCTGCTGATCTTCTTTGTGGTGCCACTTCTGCTGATCTTCGGCTACTCATTCGCCATCAAAGATGCTTACGGCGGTGTTCTGCAGGGATTTACACTCGAAAATTTTACTCAGGTTTTCGACCCCCTGTACCTCCCCGTTTTTATCAGATCGGTTGTCATTTCGGTTGGGATCACGCTGCTTACTGTCCTTTTCGGTTATCCGGTGGCGTATTATATCAGTTTCACAAGAAGCAAACTGAAGTATCTCCTCCTTTTCGCGGTAACACTGCCACTCTGGACAAACTTCCTCGTGAAGGTTTACTCGTTCATGATACTTCTCGGTGAGAATGGACTGGTAAGCAGCACACTGCTTTCAACCGGGATCATATCGGAACCACTAACGCTGATAAACAACTCCTTTTCGTTGGTTGTGTCGTTTGTTTACATCAATCTTCCGTTCCTGATAATGCCCGTTTATGCTTCTCTCGACAAGATCGATCCTTCGATAATAGAGGCCTCACATGATCTGGGTGCCTCCTCTACCGCCACATTTTTCTGGGTGATACTTCCCTATTCCGCCCCCGGGATGGCGGCGGGTGTGATTTTTGTTCTTATCCCCACACTTACCAACTTTCTCGTCCCCGAGTTTCTGGGGGGAATGAACAACTATATGATCGGCAACCTGATCCAGCAGCAGTTCTCCCACTCTCGTAACCTCCCTCTCGGAGCAGCCTTCTCATCAGTTATGATCGTGGCTGTGGTCATCATGGTTTCGCTGTATCTCCGCTACTTCAATCCCTACAAGGACGGCAAGGAGGAGAATGAGCGGTAATTTGAAGGAAATGGAGCCTGGAGTAAGGCGCAATCCCGTAAAAATATCTCCACTGACCGCCCTGATCTCGAGCCTCGTCGCGCTCTTTCTGATATCACCTGTGGTGATCACAGTTATCTACTCTTTCAATTCAGGTTCCAGGGTTACCGAATGGGAAGGATTCAGCCTGAAGTGGTACAAAAGCGCGCTTGAGAATATTTCACTCTGGACCGCCATAAAGAACACTCTGGTTATCGCGATAGCCAATACGCTTATCTCAACTTTGCTCGGCACAATGGCAGCCTACTCGCTGGCACGGTTCAGGTTCAGATTTAAAATGATCTTTAGGAACCTGATCTATATTCCGGTCATACTCCCTGAAATAATTTTCGGTATAGCGTTAATTTCATTCTTCAACCTTCTGTCGGTTGAACCGGGCCTGACAACCGTTATACTTTCACATGTCACTTTTACGGTGTCATTTGTTACGCTGATCGTGGGCGCCAGGTTCGACAAGTTCGATTTCCGGCTGGAGGAGGCGGCCCTCGATCTTGGTGCTTCGCACTTGACCGCATTTTTCAGGGTGGTGCTTCCTGTTATCGCCCCGGGTGTGGTCTCGGCAGCGATTTTTGCGTTTACCCTCAGCGTTGATGATTTTATCATAACTTTTTTTACCGCGGGAACAGGTTCTTCCACACTCCCCGTGAAGATATATTCGATGATCAAGTTCTCGATCACCCCCGAGATCAACGCGATCTCCACGATCCTGATAATGCTGACATCAATTACACTGATAGCCGCATTCTTTCTGCAGAAGTCGAACCTGCTGGAACGCGTAAAACCCGCGTACATTCTTTCAGCTTTTATTGTGATCGTCGGTGCCCTCTCGGTCCTTTCATTCACATTGGGCAACAAACAGCAGGTTAATGTTTTCATCTGGACCGAGTACATTGACCAAAAGATAATCACGGACTTTGAAGAGAAATATGACATCAAGGTCAACCTCGATTACTACAGCAATAACGAAGAGATATTGGCAAAACTTCAGTTGGGTAACACAGGTTATGATCTGATATTCCCCTCTGATTACATGGTCGACATCATGCGCCGGGAGAAACTGATCAGAACGATCGACACTTCAGCGATCTCAAATTACAAACACATCGATCCCGGGTTCAAGAAGGGATATTTTGACGAAAGCGGTGACTACCACATCCCCTACGCATATGGGTACATGGGAATCGTTTACAACAAGGAGAAGGTGAAGAATCCGCCGGCGAGCTGGAGCATTCTGTGGGATGAGCGGTATAAAGGGAGAATAATAGTGTTGAACGACATGCGGGAGCTTTTCACGGTTGCTTACAATTATCTCGGCCTTGATATTGAAAAAAGAAGTGCAGCCGACCTTGAAACCGCGCTTGAGCTACTGAAAAAGCAGAAACGCCTTCTTAAGAAATATGAAAGCAGCGTGGTTCAGGAGTATATGTATTCGGGAGAAGTGTGGCTTGCGCATACTGATATCGGCACTGCACTCAAGATAATGAGGAACGACCCCCGCTTCGATTTCATCATCCCGAAGGAAGGTACAAATATCTTCATCGACAATATATCGATCCCCACTAC
>RHKR01000364.1 GCA_008363265.1 Chlorobiota bacterium | reverse complement strand
CGATGTACTCGGCAATTACCGACTGGTAATCCAATTCGTGACGGTTGCAGAACGGCCTGATGATCGCTTCAACGCAGGAATGGAATACTACCAGGGATTCGAGGTAAGCCTTGATAACCTCGCCGGATGCTTCCTGAATTTGCTCTTCAGTTTCAAAATCAGCGAGAATGAAGTAGTCTTCAAGCAACTCCTCAGCCGGAGAGCAGGCGTTCGTGATCAACTCTAGCAGGGCATTTAAGATGGTTATGGGGTCTTCAAGCTCTATCTTGTACATCTCATCTTTTGATCTGGCGAGCTTTTGTTCAAGGATTTCATCCGGTTCATTTGAATATAACACATTTACCATTTCTTCGAACGCTGCCGAGTGACGGGCTATCAGTTCATCGCTGTTTTTCCCGGTTTCATTCAGGCCTTTCTTCAGGATCAGAATTGGTGGCTGAACAAAAGGGGGCCCGGGCATGAGCATGTCACAATATTCACTTTGAATAAACTCTTCCAGGAAGTCGATGCTGTCGATACCATGCCGCTCGAGAAACGGGATCAGATCTTCTTCGGTATAGTCGAGGATATCTTCAATTGTTTCCGAGAACCGTTCAATGAACGCATCAACAAATTCATTTTCCGCCTCCCTGTCATCAATACATTCGAGGAGTACGCTGCGCCAATCTGTCTCGATCTTCAGCACCGGCAGCACCATATTGTGGAACTCCCACTTTTTTACCTCTTCAAGAAACGGTACTTCGAGTTTGACCAGCTCCTTTTGTATCTTTTCAGGCTCTTCCACAACGAACATTTCGAGGTCATTCCCATTCATCTCTTCATAAAGACTGGCTTCCATTCTGAGAATCTCATCCATCCGTTCGATCCTCTTGTCGATTATTCGTTTTCTGGCCTTTTCAAAAGTCATCTCAACTCCAATATTTAACAGAAAGCATCCGCCCGCTAAAATCGCGAACTGTAGAGCTGAAAGTTATGGGTTTTGCGGGGGATATTCTTAATTTAAAGAATCCGATAGGGAATTTTTTATACAGTTTGAATTAGATACATCCCATGTCACATGATAAAGGGTTAGTCCATGGATGCAGGAACAATTGAGAAAACCAACAAATACCTTAAAATGATGTTCGGTCCCGAAGCCAGGTTCAGGGAGGGACAGCTTGAAGCAATATCGAGTGTGCTCGATAAAGGCGGGAAACACCTTGTAATTCAAAAAACAGGGTGGGGCAAGAGCGTCGTCTATTTTATCCTCACCCGGATATTGAGGGATCAGGGGAAGGGCCCCACAATGCTGATCTCGCCACTTCTGGCACTCATGCGCAATCAGATCATCAACGCGCAGAAACTCGGACTCGTAGCCAGATCGATCAACAGCAGCAACAAGGACGATTGGGACAGCGTTGTAAACGAAATTAAAATGAACCGGGTTGATCTCCTTCTCGTCGCGCCTGAAAGGCTTTCGAATGAGATGTTTTTAACAGAAGTGCTGCCGCATATGAAGGGTATCGGGCTGTTCGTGGTTGATGAAGTGCATTGTGTGTCCGACTGGGGTCATGACTTCCGTCCCGATTACCGCAGGATCAGGAACATCATCCAGAAAACCTTCAGCAATGTCCCGGTATTGGGTACCACCGCCACCGCAAACGACCGTGTGATAAAAGATATTGAGGAGCAGTTCGGTTCAGATGTAAGGACACTGCGCGGCCCCCTGGCAAGAAAAGGACTAAAGCTTCAGAATATTGTTCTCGGTTCAGTAGCTGAACGTCTCGCATGGCTGGCGCAAAACGTCCCTTCACTTCCCGGATCAGGGGTTATCTACTGCCTCACACGGAAAGACGTATTCAGGGTTTCTGAATGGCTGAAGATGAAAGGGATAGATTCGGAGCATTACTGGGGCGGGGCGATACCGGGTGATGACGGCGGCGACAAAAGTGAAGAACTGGAACTCAGACTTCTGAACAACAGGATCAAGGTGCTTGTAACCACTTCCGCACTCGGGATGGGATACGACAAACCCGACCTTGGTTTTGTTATCCATTACCAGGCCCCCGGGTCGGCTATCTCTTACTATCAGCAGGTCGGACGCGCGGGCAGGGCGGTACCTGAGTCGTACGGAATTCTCCTCCATGGCAGGGAGGAGGAAAAGATACTTGACTTTTTCATGAACGAGTCGTTCCCCGCGGTGGAGGAATCCCTGGCGATACTCGATCACCTTCACTCCGTCCCTGAAACCACGCTGGGGGAACTTCAGAAGTCGCTTAATCTGAAGCACAACCGCCTGGAAAAAGCCCTGAAACACCTCGAGATCGACGGTTTTATTTCGAAGAACAGGTCTCAGTACACTCGTACGATCAAACCCTGGAAGTATGACAGCGACAGGATCGATACTGTGAAAACGGTGAGAAGAGAGGAAAGAAAACGTCTGAAAGACTACATCTATTCCCCGGATTGCCTGATGAAATTCATCACCAGTGAACTTGACGACCCCAATCCATCCGACTGCGGTATTTGCAGGAACTGTCGGGGCGAACTGCTGGCAGAGCATCCGCCGAAGGAACTGATCCACGAGGCACTTGAATTTCTCAGTCAGGACTATGAAATTATCGACCCCAGGAAAATGTGGCCGGGCGGTCTTTCGCTCTCAATGGGCGCAAACGGTAAAATGAGCTCCCGGTTGCCGGTATCAGAAATAGTCGAGCAGGGCCGCGCGCTTTGTTCCCTTGAAGACGCGGGTTGGGGGCCCTCAGTAATGCGGCACATCAGTGAAAACACCCCTGTTGATGATGACATCCTCGAAGCTTGCGGTTTCCTTATTATCGATAAATGGTACCCCGAACCGTTCCCGGAGTGGATAACGATCGTTCCCTCTGCCGGTCGCGGGAGGCTACTCACAGATTTCGCGACCAGACTTTCTGAAGTCTTGGGGATACCATTCATAAATTCGCTAAGGATCGCAGGACCAAGGCAACAGATGGCAGAACTCCAGAATAGCGCGCAAAAAGTTATGAAATCGATCGATTCGTGGGAGCTAATTGCCACCGTTCCCCGTAAACCTGTGTTATTGATCGATGATTTCACAGACTCAAAGTGGACATTCACAATCACCGGAAGGATGCTGAAAAGGGCATCTGTTCCGTTCGTTTACCCATTTGCTCTCGGAGTAAAGAAAGAAGCCGGTTAAATGTTAAGTCGTGACTCACAGGTAATTTTTCTCCTTTGTGCGGATCTGCCCCTCCAGCGGCGTGGTAGTTTCACATCACCTTCTCCTCTGCGGCCGGCGGAGTGGCATGAACTCGCCCTGAAGATCAATTCCTCCGGGCTCTCCTCCCCCGGTGACCTTCTGAACCTCGAGAGGGAAGAGATCACCCGCCTGCTGAACTTGAATGAAGGTGAAGTTGAGAGGATCAGCGCGCTCCTGGCCAGAGCCGGTCAGGCTGTTTTCGAACTGGAGAAATACATGAATCAGGGCTACGAGTTGATAACCAGGGCTGACGGAGACTACCCGAAGTCGATCAGGAGCACCATGAGGGATCAGGCCCCCCCGCTTTTCTGGCTCCTTGGTGACCGTGAAGTGTTGCGGCGGGAGATCGTCTCTTTCATCATTCCCCGCGTGCTTGATGTCGATGACATTACCGCAACAGGATCATAT
>RHKR01000363.1:361-8168 GCA_008363265.1 Chlorobiota bacterium | reverse complement strand
GCGCTTCATCAGAGAGATCAAGGCGGTACTGCAGATTTTTCAGCGCGGCGGCCTCTTCATACTCTTTGAAGACCTTCCTGGCCGTCTTGTTCAGGTCATGGAGTGAGAGAAGTGTACCCGTCTTGTTCGATTCAAGGTTTGAGAGGTTCAGTATCGAGTCGAGCGTGTCCCGAAGCCTCTCCCCGCCGTTGATGATCGAGGCAAGCATCTCCTGCTGTTCAGGGTCTTCAATTTCGTCTTTCAAAATTTCAGAGTAACCCATGATATTGATCAAAGGCGTGCGGAGTTCATGGCTCATGTTCGCGAGGAACGTGCTCTTCAGCCTGTTCATCGTCTCTGCCTTCATTTTGGCTTCGGTAAGCTCAGATTCCTTCCTCTTCTGATCTGTAATATCGCGGAAAATACTGAGGAGCAGCGGCCGGCCATCTTCACTTTCCATGAACCTGCTGAGGATGTTCACCCATTTTATTACGCCTGACTTCATATGAAGCAGCGACTCCTGATACTGCGGAATGGTGCCTGCGTTAAACTTCTGTCTGTACCGCTCCAGTGAATCGCGCTGATAATTATCGTCGATGTAATCGGAATAAGGTTTTCCCAACAGTTGTTCTTCCTCCATGCCGGCCAACTGGCAATAAGCCTTGTTAACCATCACAATGATCCCGTCTTTATCGGTTAACCGCATTGCATCGAGCGAATTCTCCCACAAGGTCGAGAACCTCTTCTCCCTCCGTTTAAGGTCTTCCTCAAGCTGCCTCTCAAGCGTGATATCATCCTTGACCGCGAGATAACCGGTAACAACCCCAAGATCATCTTTTATCGGTGAAATGGTGGCTGACTCCCAGAAAAGCTCACCGTTCTTCCTCCGGTTGTGGAACACTCCGCGCCAGATATTACCGCTTGAGATAGTTTCCCACATTTTACGGTAATCGGCTGATGTGGTTTCACCTGATTTCAGCACTTTGGGGTTCTGCCCCTTTACTTCAGCGAATGTGTAACCGGTTATATCTTCAAACTTCGGATTCACATACCGGATCCGGCCCTCAGTATCAGTGATCATTATCGAGGCGGAACTCTGCTGAACAGCGAGAAGAAGATTCCTGTTCTCCAGTTCGGCGGCGGCCTTCGAGAAAAGCCCCCTCACTGATTCACAGAAAAGAACGAAATGGTCGAGATCACTCTCTTCAAGTTCCTCGTCTGATACTACCCCGAAGGCTATCGTTATCCCTTCATCCTCCTGAACGGGCACACCCATAAGGAACTCAGTGAGATTCACCCCGTTCTTCCTGACCGCCCTCTTTGATATGACTTTTTCTGAATTCTTCCTCGCTGAACGAACTGCTCAGTATGATCGAGCCTGTAAAGTGCGCAACCTGCCAGGTATCTTCGGCATGGAGGAAGAGCACCGCCTCCTTCGCGTCGGATATCTTCATCGTTTCCGAGGCGATCTCCTGCAGAAAATCGAGATCGGTCGCCGCGACACTCTCCCTGAGCCGCAACATCGACTCAAGACGGAGCCTGTTGAGCCGTTTTACGCGGTCGTTCCTCTTCTGATGGGTGACATCCCGGAGGAGAAATACATCGAACCCGCCATACTCCGCCACGATCCTGTTGCCTGTGATCTCAAGATTAACCCGCGGCTCGTCAGGGTGTTCGAATGTCACATTGAACGTGTACTGTTCCCCCTTTTCGATCGCCGAATAGAGTTCATTCTCACGCGTGGTGTTCAGACCGAGCAATTTGCTGAGTCTCAGTTTCGATCTGAACCGGAGGTTAAGGAATCGCTGGGCTATCCTGTTGCTGTCGATGATGCTTCCATCGTTGCTGTCAACCACCAGCACCCCTTCGGGAGAGTTGTTGAAAAGGTATCTGAATCTCTCCTCGGCAAGCCGGGCAGCCTGCTGGGCTATCTTCTTCTGCGAAAGATTCTCAATCGAACAATAGTAGGTTCCAGCTTCGGTTTTACCGCGTTTCAGGCGGAGCAGCCCGAGAAGCGTCTGTTTTTTTGTGTTCACGAGGCTGACTTCGAGCACGATGTTCTCTTCACCGGCCTCAAAAGCACCCGTAAAACGGTCTGCGGATGCATCCGACATGAACCGGGAGAACTTCTCACCCTCGATCACGTGGGGGTCGAGGTCCATCATTTTACAGAACTCATTATTTCCGTATCTGATGGTTCCGTCGGTATGAAGGATAACGTAAGGCAGCGGAGCGTTCTCGAAGACATCCTTCAGATCCTGCCTGCTTCCCTCAAGGTCCTTTAAATTCTGTCGCTGTAGCCGGAGTGAGGTGAGAATAAAAAGCGAGATGCTCGCGATTATCGAAATGAAAAGATTTAGCTCAAGTATCGCGTTCTTGTACTCTTCATCCCTGAACGCGTAGATCCCCAGGTTCTCAGTCATGGTAAGATTCAGGATCACGTATAACCCGAGCATCAGGTAATAGTTTGTGTGGAGTTTGAACCGGAAAAGTGCCCAGATCAGCCCAGGGATGGCGAGATATTTGAGGAAAAATTCCCTCTCAACACCCCCCTGCGACTGCGCAAGCATGATGGTGAAAATAAAATATACTATCAGCCCCACTCCCTCAAGAATTTTCTTCGTGGGGATCGTCGCGGGATCGAAATTCCTGAATCCGATCGTCAGATAAACAAGAAATGCAGGGGTAAGAAGGAGCAAACCGCTCCACTCGGCAAGTGCCCATACCTGCACCACATCGAAAATATTCACCTCACCGCCGAATACCGCCCACACCGCGTATGCCCCGAAAAGGGCTCCGACTATACTCTTGATGAAGCCGCTCACTATAAAATTAACTATTGAGGCAATGCTGTCAAGTTCTATCAGCCTCGGGCTGGTCCGCCTCAGGTATTCATACATCGCGAAGGTGCTGGCAATGTTTCCCGTGGCGAAAAGAAACGATATCCAGACATCGTAACCGACGACAACATTCAAACCGATGTGAGCAACGTAGGAAAGGATGATTACGTGGATGTGTTCTTTCCGCTCGAAAGCGTAAAGTGCCGCCATAAGGAGGCCGGTGGCCGGCCAGTAAGGGGAGACCCGCTCGGTCTCAAAACGGAAATAGAGGGCCAGACCCACAAGTAAGGCATACAGAACCGTATATTCTGTCAGACGAAATGCTTTGTTTCGGCGGTTCAGGTATCGCAGCATGCCAAATTGTGGTTGATTTTAAATTTCCATTTACCGGATATTAAAATAAAGATTTTAACATACTTTTTTTGCAAATTGTGATATAAAATAATTTCTAATTCACCTTTAATCATCCGGTTCCGCGCAAGACGGTTCAGGCAAACGGATATACTGAACGCCCGGATGAAATTTTTCTTTACTTTTCCCCTTTTTCTGCTCCTTTTCGCGGGCAGCCCCGGTCTTATTGCTCAACGGCATTTCCATTTCCGGCACCTTGGTATCGACTAGGGGCTCTCCCAGGGTACCATCCAAAAAATCGTGCAGGACCGGAAAGGATTCTTCTGGCTCGCCACCAAAGACGGCCTCAACAAGTACGACGGCTACTCCTTCAAAGTTTACCGCAATCAGCCGGGTAACCCCGCCTCCCTCTCCCAGAACTGGATACAGACGATGGGGATCGACCGGAACGACGACCTCTGGCTCGCCACCAAAACCGGGTTCGAACACTTCTCTCCCGTAACAGAGAAATTCTCACGGGTTGACCTCTCAATAAAAGGTGTCCCCGACAACAGGATCTACCCTGTCTATGCCCTGAAACAGGACACGATCTTAAGCAATGGGCGCTACCTCTATCTTGCCACCACTTACGTCCTCCTCCGTTTTGATACAGAAACCCGGAAAAACGAGGTCATACATAAACTCGAACAGCCTGAAAATTTGGTGGTGAACATCACTTTTATTAAGATCGACTCAAAAGGTGTGGTCTGGTTTGGTACCAATAAGAACCGGATAGGAAGTTATGATCCCGTTTCAGGTACGAAACGGCTGTTCACCCTCGTGCCCTCCGATCCCGCTCTTCCGGGGAGCGACTATGTCTCCGGAATCGATGAAGACGGGAACGGGCGGATTTTCACGGTTACCAACAGTTATATCTGGGTTCTCGAGCCGGGCGCGGCCGGTTTCCTCTTCTTTATGCACTCACCAAAAGTATACCGTGAATCGGGGGTGACCGAGCAGGGGGTATATAACTACAGCTTCGAAACCGGCCTCTGGGATAAACTGATCCCTCACGAATCAGAACAGATCAAGGCATTCCTTAAAAACCCCGCGTCACTCTTTATCGACAGGACCAGGAATCTTTGGATCGGGCTCAACGGCTACGGAGCCATGATACTCGCGAGGGGGCAGAACCGGTTTGAAAAGATATACAATGTAACAGACGGGGTGAATATCAGAAGCATCCGTGGTTTTCTCCCTGTTAACGATACAACCGTATATCTCTCAGGCTATGGCCTTTTCGCGCGGTTTGATCCAAAGAGCAGGGAAGCCAAAACTGTCACTGTTAATTCCCTCCTGAACACGCAATATTTTAACAACAACATCTACCAGATATCCCTCAACAGGAGTGACGGGGGAAAAACCCTTTGGATGACCTCCGAAGGTGACGGCCTCTACCGTTATGACCCCGGTGCGGAGATGATCGAGAAGATTATTGTGGATAAGTCGGTGCCGGGCATTAACTCGACCAATTACCTCTTCCAGTTCGTTCAGGATGAAAAAAACACACTCTGGATAGCTACTGAAACAGGACTTGTAAACTACGATCCGTCAACAGGGAAGTGGAGGGGATTCCCCGGAAATTCGGAACTTGAAAAGATACTCCGTACCGAAAGGATGATCAGCGTAAATATTGATACCAAAGGGAGGCTGCTCATTGGAAGCGACAGAAACGGCCTCCTGATCTTCGATCCAAAAACCGGTGTGATCAAAAGATACTACTTCGAGAGAAGAAAACCGGGTACCGGGTTCGCCCCATCGATAAGATCCATCGTCTTCGATTCGAAAGGGAACACCTGGCTCGGCACTTCGAACGGACTCGTGAAATTCAACGAAAATGGCAGATCCCTTCATTATACGGTCGCGAGCGGTCTCCCGAATGACATGGTTTACGGTATCCTTGAGGATAAAAGAGGATATCTCTGGCTTTCAACTAACAAAGGTTTATCACGTTTTGATCCCGTGAAAGAATCCTTCAACAACTTTACGGTTGACGACGGACTTCAGAACAACGAGTTCAATACAGCCGCCTTTGCCGCAGCCCCCGACGGGACTTTCTATTTCGGAGGTATCGAGGGTTTCAACATGTTCGATCCGCTCAAGGTAAGTATCCTTGAAGAAAAACCGGACGTGGTTCTCACAAACCTTAAACTCTTCTCGAGGGATATTCCCCTTCAACCGGGGGTTGAGGGTGCTTTGCTCGACACTTCCACTGTTTTTAAGAAATTTATCCGGCTCAACCACAGCCAGAACGACATAACTTTTGAAGTGGCCGGGCTCGACATCAACTCAAACGCCCGGATACTCTACAGTTTCAGGCTCGACGGCTATAACGACGAATGGAGCCAGCCTTCACTGAACAGAATCATAAACTTTACCAACCTCTCACCGGGCGAGTACACTCTCTTCGTAAAAGCTGCTAACAAGGATGGGGTCTGGTCTGGCGAGAACGTGCTGATGACCATAATAATCACTCCCCCCTTTTGGCAGACATGGTGGTTCATTTTGATGATCTTCGTCGTGGTTGGTGTATCGATATATGGCAGCTACCTCTATCGTGTGCGGGTCATCAAGCTGCAGAATGAGAAACTTGAAGCCTTGATTAAGATCAGAACCCGCGAACTCGAGGAATACCAGGAGAGGCTGATCGACCGGCAACGGGAACTGGAAACTTCCAACTCTGCCCTGGCCGAGGCTAACAGATCGAAAGACCGTTTCTTCTCCATGTTCGCTCACGATCTGAAAAGCCCCTTCTCCGGTATTCTCGGCTACCTTGATATACTGCATGATGAATATGATGACCTTACCGAGAATGAGAAGAAAGAGTTTATCGGAAGTGTCAACCGGGTGTCTAAAAACCTCTACCTCTTCATCGAGAATGTCCTCGACCTCTTCCGGATCGAGTTGGGACGTGTCTCCTTCATGCCTGAATATTTCTCACCATCGATTAAAATTGAACCCGTCCTCAATATCCTGGATCTTAACCTGAGTTCCAAAAGCCTTGAAGTAAAGGTTGATATCCCGCCTGAACTGGTTGTTTATTCCGATCAGCACATGTTCAGCACGATAGTGCAGAACCTTGTCTCCAACGCGATAAAATATTCGAACCCGGGGGGAATTATCAGGGTCACCGCTGAATCAGGTGAAAAATATGCGAGGTTCTCCGTCACCGACAGTGGCGTGGGGATGACCGCCGAAGTTTGCGAAAAATTATTCAGGAAAGAGACTGTCTACTCGAGCGAAGGAACACAGCAGGAAAAAGGGACAGGCCTCGGTCTGATGATATGCAAGGATTTTGTGGAGAGAAATGGCGGTCGTATAAAAGTGGAATCACAACCGGGCAGCGGCACAACATTCAGTTTTACCCTCCCGCTAAGGAAGATAAACCCCGAAGCCTAACCCCTCTTCCGCAGGAAAGCCGAAAGCGGCACATCGAACGGCTGAGATGTATCAACCATATTGTAATCAATACCGCTGTTCAGGCAGCCTGACTTTATTTTCGCGGTAAAAGTGTTGAAAGCTTCCCTGTAGGCAGCGGCTATCTGCTGCGGCTGAGTCGACATTTCAAGTCCCGTCTCCATATCCCTGAAAATGGCATCCTTTGTGAAGCCGAAATTCCTCTCAAGCGGGTCGAGTATCTGAAACACCACCACTTTGCTTTTCGTTATCGTTAGTTTCTTTATCGACTCAAGAATACTGTCTGCATCTTCAAGGAAGTCAGAGATTACGATTATCATGCCGCGGCGTGTGATCTTGTCGGCAATTCCTGCAACGGCACCCGCGGTATCGCTGACACCACTTCCCTTAACAGAAGCGATCGATCTCATTATCTCGTCAAGATATGAGCGGGTGGCTTTCGGAGGGAGCACCTTTTCGATCCTGTCGCTGTAGAGGTAGAGCCCGGCGGCATCGTTCTGCTTTATCAGCATGAATGCAAGCACCGAGGCGAGCACCTTGCCATACTCGAGTTTCGTTACCTGACCTTCCGAAGCATAGTTCATCGAGCCGCTGGTGTCGAGCAGGATGTGAGCCTTAAGGTTGGTCTCTTCTTCGTACTGTTTTATGAAGTACCGGTCGGTCTTGCCGTAGATCTTCCAGTCGACATCCTTGAGGGAGTCGCCCTGGATATACGGTCTGTGCTGGGAGAATTCGATAGAGAAACCGTGGTAAGGGCTTCTGTGCAAACCAAGCATGAAGCCCTCGACCACAAATTTTGTTTTTATGTCAAGCGAGGCAAGTTTCGAGATCACAACAGGATCAAGATACTTCCTGTAGTCTTCGTTCCCTTTCAAAGGTGTCGATCGCTGTTAATGGGCAGCGGTTTCCGGTTTCTTGTCTGCTTCTTTCTTGCCGCCACCCTGTTCATTCTTCTTAAGAGCTTCGTTCAGAAGTTCTTCAGGGGTTTTGCCAAGGAGGGCAAGGTCATCCTTGGCCAGTTTGGCAGCGGGATGTTCGGGGTATTCTTTTATCAGAAGATTGTAGTTTTCGGTTGCCTTCGCGATATCACCAAGTTCGTTTCCATAAATGAAACCGGCATAGAATAACGCCATCGGAGCGTACTCACTCTTCGGGAACTTCTCGTGCACTTTTTTGTAGTA
>RHKR01000363.1:0-351 GCA_008363265.1 Chlorobiota bacterium | reverse complement strand
TTTTGATGTCTGCGCCACCTCGGGCATGTTGTAAAGTCCACCGAGACTGAAATACGCCACCGCGAGGCTGTCGCTTTCCGGCATTTCCGCGATCATCGATTCATAAACCTTTATCGCGTCCTTGTATTTTTTTGCTTCAACAAGCTTCTTAGCTTCATCAAGATAACTCTGGGGGTCTTTTCCGCATCCTGCGAGCAGAAGTATAGCCACAAACGCGGGTAATAAGATCATTTTTTTCATTTTATGCTCTGATTCATTTGTTTCAATAAATAATAAAATTCCATTCCTAAATGTAGCATTTTAAGTGTGATCCGCCGCGGCGGAGTGAAGTTTTTAGTGTAGAGTGAATAG
>RHKR01000362.1 GCA_008363265.1 Chlorobiota bacterium | reverse complement strand
CCCGGAAGAGGACGCGAAACTTGAACAAGACCTCGTGAACGACCCAAAAGAGCAGGCTGAGCATGTAATGCTGGTTGATCTAGGCCGGAACGATGTAGGCAGGGTTTCAGAGTTTGGCACGGTAGAGGTGGTCGAGAAGATGAACATCCACCGCTTCTCACATGTGATGCACATCGTCTCCCGTGTTAGGGGGAAGCTTCGGAGTGACCTCGACTGCATCGACGCGTTGAAATCGTGTTTCCCTGCCGGAACGGTGAGTGGCGCGCCGAAGATCAGGGCAATGGAACTGATATCCGGCTACGAGAATCAGAGAAGAAATGTTTACGCCGGCGCGGTGGGTTACATCGATCTATCCGGAAACCTTGATGTCTGTATCGCCATCAGAACCCTTTTCGCCCGCGACGGGGTGATAAACTGGCAGGCGGGGGCGGGAATTGTTGCAGACAGTATCCCAAGGCTCGAATCCAAGGAAATTAACAACAAATCGGCCGTTTTAAGAAACGCCCTTGAACTGGCGGAGGTGGTGGATGAAGATTCTGGTAATTGATAATTATGATTCCTTCACTTACAACCTGGTGCAACTGATCGGCAGGTTTACAGGTGAAATCGTAGTGAAAAGAAACGATGAGATAACCTTGGAGGATATTGAAGCGATGAACCCTGAGAAGATAGTTATCTCTCCGGGACCCGGTAACCCCTCAACATCCGGAATATCGCTTGAAATTCTGAGCAACCCGGGCGGAAACCGTCCTGTCCTCGGAGTATGCCTCGGCCATCAGGCTATCGGGATGACATTCGGAGCAGCGATAGTTCACGCCCCGGTCTTGATGCACGGAAAAACCTCCACAATCACTCACGATGGCAAGGGGATATTCTATGGTGTAGAGCAGAATTTCAGGGCCACAAGGTATCACTCACTCGTAATCGATGAGGCGACACTTCCGGAGGATCTGAAGGTGACAGCCAGATCGGAAGACGGCATTATCATGGGCGTGAGACACCGGGAGCACCCGATCGAGGGGATTCAGTTTCACCCCGAATCGATACTTACCGACGCGGGCTATCAACTAATTAAAAACTGGATGGAGAGATCATGAAACTCTATATCGAAAAAATGCTTGACCGTGAGCACCTCTCTTTCGAAGAAGCTTTCTTTGTGATGGACAGAATAATGTCGGGTGAAGTAAATAATTCGCAACTCGCGGGTTTGCTGATCGCCCTTAAAAGCAAAGGTGAGTCACCGGCCGAGATAGCCGGTTTTGCCAAAGCGATGCGCGGGAAAAGCGTGAAGGTTGAGATAGACACCGGCAACCTGATCGATGTCTGCGGAACGGGTGGAGACGATTCTGGCACTTTCAACATCTCCACCACCGCGGCTTTCGTGGTGGCTGGTGCCGGGGTTAAAGTTGCGAAACACGGCAACAAATCTATATCCAGCCGCTCAGGAAGTGCTGATGTGCTGGCAGAACTCGGAGTAAGGATCGATTTGACACCGGAGCAAACAAAAGCCGCCATAGAAGAGACGGGCATCGGTTTTCTCTTCGCGCCTTATTACCATCCGGCGATGAAATACGCGGCAGCCGTGAGGAAAGAGCTCGGTCTTAAAACGGCCTTCAATCTGTTGGGGCCCCTTACCAATCCCGCGGGTACAAAAAGACAGCTTGTGGGGGTTTACAACGACCGTTCGGCCGCTCTTCTTGCCGAGGCGGTAGCATATCTCGAGATGGAGAAAGTTTGTTTCATCTGCACCGGTGACCGGAGGGATGAGATTACGCTAGACGAACCAACGAAGATTTTCGAGTACAGGGCCGGTGAGCAGATTGAAAGATTTGAGCTGAATCCGGAGGATCTTGGTCTGCAACCCGCGAAAATAGAGAACCTGTTGGGTGACGGACCCGCGGAAAACGCGCGCATTCTCTACGACATTTTAAGCGGCAAGGATCAGGGTGACAGGTACAATGTAACCGTCGCGAACTCGGCAATGGCACTCTATAGTGCCGGGGTGTCTGATGATCTTAAAATCTGCCGTGAGATCGCGGAAGAGTCGCTGCTCAGCGGTAAGGCACTAGCGAAGCTCGGTCAACTCAGGGAACTAAGCAGAAAGGCAGCATGAACTTTCTCGATAAAATACTTGAAGTGAAGCGCCGCGAAGTTGCTGAACTTCATCTGAAACAAAAGATCCGCGAATACCCACCGGATCATCTCTTCAATGCCCCGGGATTTGATCTTAATGAAGAGATAAACAAAGCTTCCGGAATCGCGATAATCGCTGAGGTGAAGAAAGCAAGTCCCTCAAAGGGAGTTCTTCGCGAGGATTTTGATCATGTAGCCATGGCTACTGATTATATGAACAACGGTGCCTCGGCCCTCTCAATTCTTACCGACAGGGAGTTTTTTCAGGGGGATATCAATTATCTGGCTGATATCGCGGCGATCAAAACCCGTCCACTCCTCAGGAAGGATTTTATTATCGATGAACTCCAGATAGTTGAGGCCAAGGAAGCAGGTGCTGACGCGATTCTACTGATAAGTGAGGCATTAACCAAAGAGGAGATCGCGAAACTTACCCGTTATGCCCATTCCCTTTCGCTCGGAGTGCTGCTTGAGCTTCACTCACCCGGCCAGCTTGGTAAAATAGATTTCGGGCTTAACACACTTATCGGGGTTAACAACCGGGACCTGATTACATTCAGCACAGATTTGGCGACAACCGAAAAAATAAGCGGACTCGTTCCGGCCGGGGTTACCCTCGTTTCAGAAAGCGGCATCAGAACGAAAGATGATGTAAGGAGGGTTATGAATGCCGGAGCGAAAGCGGTGCTGGTCGGTGAGCATTTCATGAGGCAGTCATCTCCCGGTGAGGCATTGGCTGAAATGAAAAGGTGGGCTCAATAATGAGGGTGAAAATCTGCGGGATCACCTCGGTTGAAGATGGACTTCTCTGCGCGGCTGAAGGGGCTGATATGCTTGGGTTTGTGCTGTTCGCCGGGAGCAAGAGGTTCCTCTCCCTTGAAAGCGCGGTTGAAATTACCAAGGGGCTCCCCGCGGATGTGAAGAAAGTGGCAGTGGTGGTTAACCCCGATAGGGAAGAGATCAAAGAGATAGTGGCTGTTGGCGCGTTCGACATTATACAGTTGCATGGTGAGGAGAGCCCGGAACTTGCTGCTTCCATACCCTTGCAGGTTATCAAGGCGTTCCGTGTGCATTCCGGTTTTGATTTCGGCATGGTGGAGGTGTATGGTGAAGCTACTCCTTTGTTCGACTCATTCTCGAGAGAGGAGAGGGGAGGCACGGGGAAGGGGTTCGATCATTCGCTGATACCGCTACACCTCCGGAAAAAATTCATCCTCTCGGGTGGACTTTCGTCCGGTAATATAGTGGAGGCGGTAAGAAAAACCGAACCGCTCGCCATCGACCTCTCTTCGTCGCTTGAAAGTTCACCGGGACGAAAAGACCCCGAGAAAGTTAAACGATTTTTTGAGATACTTAGGAAAGAGGCTTTAATTTAATGACACAGATGCAGTATGCCCTGCCGGACGGCAGAGGCAAATTTGGGAAATATGGCGGGAAGTTCGTCCCGGAGACACTGATTCCGGCACTTCAGGAGCTTGAGGAGCTTTATCTTGCACTGAAGAATGACGCGGGTTTCATAG
>RHKR01000361.1 GCA_008363265.1 Chlorobiota bacterium | reverse complement strand
CCGGCAGGGGGAAGTGGCGACGGAAAATATCGTCGTAATACACCTGAAAACCATACAGTGAAGGGAAGCCCTGGAGCTCGATCAGCCTCGGGGTGAACCCTCCCTTACTGTCGGAGCAGATTGCAAAATCGATCTGCAGGAACACTGGATGATCCAGGCGGTTCGGCACCGCGAGCCCATCGGGTATCGATGCCTCCGCGAACGCGCGGTATTCAGGTGTATCAAGCTGTCTGATTATCTCTTCGCACGCCGCCTGCAGTTCCACTGTCAGTTCCTTCGATAGGAAGAGCGGTGTCTCGCATATGCGGAAGTCAAGTTTAACCCCCGCCGAGGTGTTCAGATCATCAACAAACGCCTGATACTTCGCTTCGGTAAATTCACTGTTGTATTTTTTTCGTATTTCGTTAACCATGTTCTCGTTGTCCGTTGTCCGTTACCCGTTTGGTGTATGGGGTTTAGTGTATGGGGTTTAGTGTATGGGGTTTAGTGTTTGGCATAACTCTACCCTAAAACCTAAATCCCAAACCCCTTTCCGCCGCAGGCGGACTCCACACTATACACTAAATTAACCACTAACCGTTAACCACTAACCACTAGATGTCCAAACCTTTATGCGTCTCATCAATTATGTAGTCCATTACATTCTTGAGGTCGTAAGATTGCTCCCAGACGGCGAGCTGACGGTCGGCGCCGGTTCCCATCTCGAGGATCTTGTGGACATAGTTGATCTCCTCGCGGCTGTCGAGTTCATCCACAACATCGTCAACGAACTCGAGGAGCTCATTTATAAGGTCGATGGTCGGCACTTCCTCCCGTTTTCCGAAGTCAATCAGTTTGCCTGAGATGCCGTAGCGGGATGCGCGGAACTTGTTCTCGGCGATTAGAGCTCGCCTGTAGAGGCGGAAGCCGAGATTCTGGCGGATAAGTTTATAAAGTTTCACCACAACTGCCTGCATGAGGGCTGTAAGAGCGATCGTTTCATCGGCGCGCATCGGGATATCGCAGATGCGGAACTCGATCGTCGGGAAGAAGGGGTGAAGGCGGATATCCCACCAGATCTTCTTCGCGTTGTCGATACAGTTGGTCTTCACCAGCAGGTTCACATAGTTGTCGTATTCGCCGATCGACATGAAATAATCGGGGATGCCCGTACGCGGGAAACGGTCAAAAACCTTCACGCGGTACGATCTGAACCCGGTGTTCCTCCCCACCCAGAATGGTGAATTGGTGGAAAGGGCAAAGATGTGGGGGAGGAAGTAGCGCGCGGCGTTCATTATGTGGATCGCCGTTTCGCGGTCTTCAACACCGACATGGACATGGAGCCCGAAGATCAGGTTGGCCCGGGCTACAAGCTGCATATCGTCAACCACTTGTTTGTAACGGGGGTGATCGGTAATGCGCTGGTCTTTCCAGTGTGAGAAGGGGTGCGTTCCGGCGGCGGCAATTCGAAGATCGTTCTTAAGTGCCAGCTTCGCAAGCTCGCTCCTCAGCCGGAACACTTCCGACCTCGCTTCCTTTATGTTTTTGCAGACACCCGTGCCGGTTTCAACCACCGACTGGTGCATCTCCGGCTTGAGGAACTCCTTGAGTATCAACTCGCCGTCTTCGAATATCTCCTGTATGTGAGACTTTAGTTCCCGTGAAACGGGATCAACTATCTGGAATTCCTCCTCGACCCCGAGGGTGAATGTTGGTTTATTGGACATGTTGCCTCACTTGATTATGTTTCCCTGGGCCGACTCCTGAACGAAGTTACCCCATACGGTATTAAATTTATTTGGTTTCCACGCTTTGGCGCGCCTGATCGCCATTTTTGCCACGGTTTCAACCACCCACTCGAAGTTCTCCTCGCCGACCGAGTAAACATCGGCATCGGGGGCGGGATTGCCGAAATCGATCGCGTAGGGAATGCCGTCACGGACCGCGAACTCGACCGTGTTGAAGTCGTAGCCGAGAGCATGATTAAGCTTCAGTACATCATTCTTGATCCTCTCGAGAAGCGCCTTGCTGTGTTTCAGTTTCTCCCTGACATAGCGGAGGTGGTGCGGCTGTTTCGGGTCGTAGGCCATAATACGCACATCTTTCCGGTCGATGCAGTAGCAGCGGAAATAGTCGGTGAACTGAATCTCTTCCTGCAGCATCATCACGAGCTGCCCGGTTTCGTTATAAGCCTTGAAGAAGTGTTCCCTGTCTTCGAGGCGGTAAACGTTCTTCCATCCACCACCCGCGAAAGGCTTGAAAAAGGCCGGGAATCCGATGTAATTGAAGATCGAGTCCCAATCGAGGGGATACTTCAGGTTTCTGAACGATTTCGTGGTTGTATCCGTCGGATGGACATTCGAGGGTAGAATCACGGTTTTTGGAACCGCAACGCCGACCGCGAGTGCCACGGCGTTGTTGAAGAATTTATCGTCCGCGCTCCACCAGAAAGGATTATTGATCACGGAAGTGCCGGTTATTGCCTCGTTTTTAAGATACGCGCGGTAGAAAGGTACATCCTGTGAAATTCTGTCGATTATCACCGCATAACCGCCGGGAATGCCCTGCTGAACCTTGTCGATCTGAACAAATTCAGCGACGATATCTTTCTCTTTTTTCGAGTTGACTCTTTCCACAAAAGCGGGCGGAAATGTCTCCTCCATACCGAAAAGTATTCCAATTTTTTTCATAACTGTTCCGTGAGTTTAATGTTTCAATCTTATTAAATAGTCTTATTGGGGGTGCTTGATGAAAGCGGATTGATCAATGTTCAATTTACGAAATTTTTCTGAATTATTTTAGTGTAGAGTATGGAGGAATTGAATAGAACACGGATGACACGGACCCCGCAGGGGCAAGTGACACGGATCAACGCGCTTGCCCCTGTGGGGGATTTTGTTTTGTAGCACGCAGATACACACAGATTAAACGGATCAATACGGATGTTTTCAGATTGGATAACTTTTTCTTCTGCGTGAAGAGCCCGCCCTTGGCGGGCGAAACAAGGTAACGCCGTGCGTGAGCGCGGGGATTGAACGGCACAAAACAAAAAATGACCCCGCCAGGGGTCAAACAGGGGTAGGCCTTCAGGGGTGCCGTAGGTTTTCTTCGAACCTCACCCCTTACCTCACCCCTGCCCCTCTCCTAAAAGGAGAGGGGAATTGTGGCACTTTGTTCGTATACTTTGTGGCGCATGCATCCTTGCTTGCGATCCCGCGGAGCGGGACCCCCGCTCTGTAGGAGCGGAATGTATGTAGAGCTGAATTCCCGGTGTCTCCGCTAAAGGGAAAATAACTCGCTTCGCTCAAACAGATTTTCCCTTTCACGCTCCGACCACCGGTAATTCTTTCACGCGCTTCTGCTTAGGCCGGATTCACCCCGCATCTGTGCCGAAACAATGCGTTTGAAAGCTGCATGACACCATCCGGCATAGGAGGATCAACACTTTATTTTATCAAACTCAACTTCCTGGTTGAAGAAAAAACCTCTCCTGATGAAGTTATCACCGTCATTCTGTAGAAGTAGATGCCTGAGGAGAGACCGTATTGTGTGGCATCGAATGTAAATGAGTGAGATCCGCTTTCCTTTGTTTCGCTCAGAAGTGTGGTGATCTTTTCACCGGAAACGGAGACAGTCGCGGGGTTGAACGGATTCGGATAGTTCTGCTCAAGGGAGAACTTTACGGGTGAACCGAGATCAACCTCGATGGTGTTGGAGTACTCGAACTTGCCTGAATTGTCGATCTGCTTCAGGCGGTACCTGAATTTTGACCCCTCTGTTTTGGAAGGTTGATCTCTGAAAGAGTAGTACCTGGGTGAGTTGGTGGTGTGGTGCCCATCAACGAAACCCAATTTCGTCCAGTTATCGCTGCCGACCACAGCGCGCTGCACTTCGAAACCGCTGTTATCCACCTCTGTCGCGGTCTGCCAGTTCAGAGTGACAACACCGCCGGCCACAGACGACGTAAAAGAGACAAGTTCAACGGGAAGCGTGCGGTCGGTGAACAATGCGAAACAGGACCGATACACTCCACCCATGGCTGAGAATTGTCCTCCGGCATAGAGATCGGTACCTGAGAGAGCAATTGTTCTTACTGCACCATAACTATTGGGATTCCATGAGTCGGCCAAACCGGTTGAGGTTGATATCCTTGAAAGTCCGTTTCTTACGGTTGAACCGTTAACCGTGGAATATCCTCCACCCACATAAATGTCGGTCCCGCTCAATGCGAGGGAGTAAACATACAGGTTTACGTCAGGATTCCATGAATCCACTGATGCAGGGGAGGAGAGTGTGAATCTGGCCAATCTGTTTCTGGGTGTGGCAGAAGAACCGACTGATGTAAAGTTACCCCCGACATAGATCACCGAACCGCTTATCGCCAATGTGTTCACGGTACTATTGATGTTTGGATCCCAGTTTCCATCTACTGTTGCGGGGCTCGATACAGGAAATCTCGCCAACCGGTTCCTTGAGACGGGAGGTGAATTTACAGTGGTGAACTGCCCCCCCGCATAGAGAAACGAACCACCGATCGCGAGAGCGTTGACCGGACCCCCACAATTAGGGACCCACGAAGCATCAACATTAGCCGGACTGGACAGTGTAAATCTTGCCAGGCGGATCATGGAAACCGATCCATTCACGATTGTAAAATTTCCGCCGACGTAAATTTGTGAACCGGATATCAAAAGTGAATAGACTATATTACCAATATTCGGATTCCAGGTCGCGTCGACAGCACCGTTTCCAGAAATTGAAAACCTTGCAAGTCTGTTCATGGATTGAGGAGAAGAATTCTGGTTAACGGTAGTGAAATCCCCACCGGCGTAAACAAATGAGCCGTCACTAGCTAATGCGTTAACCGGACCGCTCAAATCCGGGTCCCAGGATGGGTCCACTTCCCCGGTGAGATTATTGATCCTCGCCAGGCGATTTCTCTTGTACCCGTTGGCCGCTTTGAAGGCACCACCCATATAGATGTCGCTACCATTGATCGCTATCGAATATACTACATCAGAAACGCTTGGATCCCAGTCAGTGTCAATTTCCCCGGTACCGGTTGCGGAGAATTTGGCGACTCTGTTTCTAACGACCGTACCCCCCTTCGCTGTTGCAAACGACCCTCCAATGAAAACATCGGATCCGCTCAGGGCAATTGAAAAGACCATGGTGTTAAGGCCGGGGTCCCAAAGAGCATCGGCGGTACCCTCCCCGGTGACAGAGAGTTTAGCGCAGTAGTTTCGTCCCAATCCACCAATGGTGGTAAAATTACCACCGGCAAATAGCTCACTTCCACTGACAACCAACGAATTTATCGTTCCTGATGAATTGGGATTCCACACACCATCCACAGTTCCACTCCCGGATGTGGATATCTTGGCGATTTTGTTTCGGCTTATTCCACCGATCGTGGTAAAATTCCCCCCGACAAAAAGATCTGTACCGCTTGCCGCCAGAGTGAGTACGGTCGCGTTACTGTTTGGGTCCCATGTGGCATCAGCAGTACCGGTTCCTGTCAAGGGCAGTTTGGCGAGACGGTTCCGGACCAGACTGCTAATCAGTGTGAAATCCCCGGCCGCGAAAAGCCAGCCATCATAAACCAATAAAGCCCTGACATAGTTGTTGGCACCGGGGTTCCAGTCCGGGTCGACAATGCCC
>RHKR01000360.1 GCA_008363265.1 Chlorobiota bacterium | reverse complement strand
GGCAGTGCTTTGAATTTCTTCAGCGAGTGGAACATCTGGTGAGCACCCGCCTCCGAGGTACCGCTGATTCCTGCAGCTTTTTCAAGGAGGTCAGGTCTGCCGACATCACCAACGAAAACGAAGTCTCCGGTAAAGATCATCACAGGGTGTGGGGAAGCCGGGGTATCGGTAAGAATGAATGAAATGTGTTCCGGTGTGTGTCCGGGTGAGTGCATCACTTCAAGTTTCAGGTTTCCAACCATAAAACTGTCACCATCTTTCAATCCGACATGCGGGAATGAATACTGCCAGTCAGCACCACCTTCATCACTGAGATAAAGCTTCGCACCGGTAACCTCCGCCAGTTCCTGTGAACCGGAAAGGAAATCGGCGTGAATGTGAGTCTCGGCTATGTGTGTGATCCTGAGTTTTTCAGTCTCTGCGATCCTGATATAATCTTCAATGTCTCTTTTAGGGTCGATAACAAGTGCTTCACCCGTTTTCTGGCAACCAACGATATAGCTTGCATGGGCGAGGCCCGTCTCATAAATGTGTTTGAAAAACATGATCTCTGCTCCTACCTTTTAATTTCGAATTTCCAGCTCATAATTCCACCGGCGAGATTGAATACATTCTCAAATCCGGCTTTGTGCATCATAACGCCGGCCTGGTAACTTCTGTTACCGCTTCGGCAATAGATGTAGTAGTTTTTGCTCTTATCGAGTTTTTCCACCTGACCCATGAAGTTGGGTGACATCAGGTCGATCAGTTTTGCGCCGGGAATGTATCCCATTGAGAATTCACCCGCTGTGCGTACATCGAGGAGAACGGAATTTGGATCATTCTTGAAACCGTCGTGAAATTCAGTGGCATTCAGGTTTTTAACCGCACCACCTCCAAAGAATCTGCTGAACATATGATTTCCTTTTATTTATATAAAAAACTCTATTAGCAATATGTATGAGGCCACAACGAGAATGAAGTAGCCGAAACCTTTCTTTAGCAAAACCGGATTCAGTCTTGAAGCGTAATGTCCGCCGATTAGAATTCCGGCGATCATCAAGGCTGAAAATTTGATCAACAGTATCCAGTCTATCCCATTCAAAGCGCCCCAACCGGCAAAAAATCCGCTCAGCGCATTAACGGAGATCAAAAGCAGGGAAGTGCCGATCGCCTTTTTCATCTCCATGCCTGCAAAAAGCACCAATACCGGAACTATCATGAATCCTCCCCCGGCCCCAAGGAACCCCATAATCGAACCCAGAAGCGCTCCCTGAATAATAAGTTTTATTTTTTTCCTGCTTTCGCTTTCATCCGGTGTTATCCCCTGATTAACCCCGTTTCCAACCATTCTAATACCCGCGTAAATGATCAGAACTGCGAAAAGCCCCATCATCAGATTCTGCCTCAGAATGATCAGATAGTCAAATTCAATAATCACTTCAGGGATAAGTGGCACTACCAAACCTCTGGTGAGTGTCACCATGATCAGTGACGGTACCGCGAAATTCAGAGCCGGTTTCAGATCGATATTCCCAACCCTGTAGTTTTTGTATGCACCGGCAACCGATGTGGCACCGACCACGAAAAGGGAGTATGTTGTTGCTGTCACCACGTCTAGCTTCAGGAGATAAGTAAAAACAGGTACCGTTAGTATCGAACCGCCGGCCCCGGTAAGCCCCATTATCAGGCCAACGAGTAATGCAATTATAAGTGTGATCAGTTCCATCAGTAATTATTTTGATTGAGTATTAATATGATGCATCTTCAGGAAATAGGATTCATGGAGGATGGCAACAGATGTTACCTTTGAGTTTTCACCCGATCTCCATAAATTTAAGTTTAATTTTTTAGAATGTTTCAATAACAAAGGCAGCCACAAATGATCCGTAGCCTCTATTTATTACTCTTTTTTGGTTTTCTGACTTTCACACCCTTCGCACAACTGGGGGACTTTCTGGTAAAAACCTCCGAAGGACGGTTGCTCTTCCAGATACATGGCGAGACTGTTGATCCTTTAGCACAATACGACGCGGCGAATACAATCCAGAAGATCAGGAAGACCGGTAAACCAAAGATCACTGACAAAAAATTCACCTTCGATTCCGCAATGGTAAATTTCAGGATTTTTGAAACCACTGTTAAAAATATCGTGGATTTGAAGTTCTATTATCTTGAAAAGGCAGAACCTTACCTGGTCCACCTCTCATTCAAGAATGAAACTTCGTTCAAGAATTTCCAAAACTTCACAAATACCCTTTTTCAGGAAGTAAAGATATCTAAGGGGGAGCCGGGGATAACGTTCAGATCAGCGAACTACAAAGTTGATCCGAAAAATACAGGCTCATTTGTTATGATTCCATTGAGTGTACTTGTCGACCAAAGAGGCGGGAAAAAAGAGGCATTCATCGGAGTTTCTGATATTCCGCAGTTATTCTCTTCTAGTCCCGAATTTGGATATCCTTCAATAGAGGTTGACTACAACGCGATGTCTGAGCAGAAAAAATTTGAATACTACAATCTGATGGCTTCCGAGCTTTATGAAGTGGTGATGGATGCTCAGAACTGGTATAAAACCAATGCAAAGAACACTTTCAAAGGCTACAAGATACCTGACAACCTTAAGGAATCACCCAACTGTGTTTTCACGATTGAATCGGTGGCCGATGGAGAAATTGTTCTTCTGGCCATCTCAAAGTTAAATGTTGCAGGCAATGACGGGAAAAATCCGCTCATGGTCAGATTCCGCACCAAGCCTGAAGATATGCAGCCTGAAGTCGCCAACTGATTCCATTTCCCGCTTTAAAATAATAAAGGCTGCCTTTTGCGGGGCAGCCTTAAATTTATCGCAAGTTGAAATGGTATCCGGAATTAACCTCTTACCACTAATCCGCCGTGGCGGACTGACCTCTATCCGCCGCGGCGGAATCACTTCTTCTCAAGTATTTTAGCTTCTTCAACGATAACATTATACTTGTAACCTGCTCCGAAGTCTTTATCAACTGAAAGCTTGCCTTCAACGAGTATGATCTGACCAACCTGAGGAACTTCAGCTGAAGTCAAGGTAAGATCAAAATCCTGTCCGGCTGAAGTACCATCCTGAATATGAATCCAGTTAGTGTTCATGATACCTTCATTAACTTTGGTCACCTTGCCGCGAATCTTAACAGTTTTATCTTTCAGTTCATTTTTCTTTGTGAAGATATCAGCCACAGTAACGCCACCGGCCGCTTTTTCAACTTTCACATCTTCTTTTGGAGCGGTTTCCTGCTCAGGATGTTTGAAGTCTTTTGGGATATCAGCAGGTCCGCCTGCCTGACCGCCGAATGTGGCTTTGTCTTTGGCGGGATCCTGAACGAAAAGAATGGTCTCGAAAGTTTTTCCGGCTTCTTTTCCTTCAAAATTCTTCATTTCCATCGACTGGGTGAAGAATATGTTCTCACCCTCTTTTGCATTGATCTTGGGCACGGCGATCCATATCTCACCGGTACCTTCTTCTTCAAGTCTGGCGTAAGTGTATGTAGTCGTCTGAATAAGCTCGAGTATTTTACCTCCTCTTACTTGTTTGCCACCTGCTTCTACAGGTTTCTTGGGTTCTTCCTTGCCGCATCCGGCAAAAAGGAATGCGAGTGCCACCAGGGCTAAAGCTGCTTTTTTCATTATGTTTCCGGTTATCTTTTT
>RHKR01000359.1:3701-6079 GCA_008363265.1 Chlorobiota bacterium | reverse complement strand
GGTCTGGATGTTGGCATTCGTCGAAGTGTTGATATACGATATCTTGCCGCTGAGCGAGGAGGTTTTGATCGGTTCACTGAATGTCAGATTGATAACAGGTCGCTTTTCCATTACATTTGCCATGTCAGCAGGATAACTAAATACAACCTTCGGAGCGATCGCGTCAGGTACTCTGGTACTGAAGTTGTGCACGAACGCGTCACCGCCCGTACCGTTGCCGTCACCATCAAGGGGATGGTTGTACTTGTCCTTCGCCGTCGGCTGAATCGTCAGTGTGTACTGCGTTCCGAACTGGAACGCGGATGTGTTGATGGTTAGAGTCCTCTCATTCGCGTTCCAAACCCTTGCCGCTGAAACAACCGCCGGTGAGAAGGAATAAGCCGCGTTCACCGAAGCGGTATCCATCGGTCGGCTGAATGTGATCTGAAGACTGTTAACGCCGGGATAAAGCGAATCACCTTCAGCAGGGATGATGCCCGAAACATAAGGCGGCATCGCGTTAACGAGAGCCACATCCCTGAATGTGAAGAAGGTATCCGACATCGCCACGGTTGAATTGTAGGTGTCGTATCCGGGTGCCGATACAGAGATCGACTGATTGCCGCCCGGTACCTTCTCAAAATAATAGAAGCCATTCCGGAGGAGGGTTGAGTCGTTGGAATATTTGTAGAAGAGCGACTGATAAGTATCGGTGGTGTAAGTTCTTCCGTTAACGGTAATTACGGCACCATTGATCGGCTGGCCGCTTTCAGAGTCGGTGATAATTCCGGCGACAATTCCGGGATAAGGCCTCTGCGCGCCTTTGAACTTGATTATCGACCACCAGAAGGTTTTTGCCTCGAGGCGTTTCCATTCATAGTTCATATTGAGTTGGTTTTGGCGGGGGTTGGTGTGGAAACCCGCCTCGCTCAGTTCTGATGGCATGTTGGTGAGCCTGTTCACAGAAAGGTAAGGCCCACCGCTTGTGCAGCCGTAGAATGAACAGTCACCGATCGATCCGTAAACGGTGTTGGTCCTCATACCCTTGGTCAGATTGCCGATCATGATATCGCTCATCGCCTTGCCGCCGTTCGGTACTTTCTCCTGTCCGTTGGCGTATTGGCCCCAAAGCATCAGGGTTGTGTTTGAGGTGGCCGAACCGGCATCGCTGTGGATCGAATGAAACCATGCTGCGCCGATCGAATTGGCGTAATCTGACCGCTGGGAAAGACCCACGACCTGAATACTGTCTGTACGCGTCATGTAAACCGTGTCTATATCTGTAGAATCGAGGAGGAAAGCCCTGAGGTGTCTCGCGACATAGAGGTTTTTCATTGCCTCGGAATAGTTGTGAATACCCATATTCTCCTGGCCGCTGTGTCCGGGATCGAGCACAATGTTCCATCCCGAAAGTCCTGTGATCTGGGAGTGTATCTGCACGGTCAGAACCAATGCGAGAAGCGTAATAAACTTTTTCATCTTAAGCCCTCCACATTCACTTTCCTTATCGAAGCATCGTTCATATCAGCGAAGTAGATGTACTTTCCGTCGCTGCTGAAAGATGGATCGAGCTCTATATTGCCGGAATTGCCGGTGACCCTCTTTTTACCTGTTCCATCAGGGTTTATCAACCAGATATCCGAGGCGGTTATCTTGTGTCCGTCATCCCCGGTGATCATATAAGTGATTGTTTTTGAATCGGGAGCCCATGAAGCACGGTAGCCTTTACCGAGGTCAACCAGTCCCGTTCCATCGGTGTTGATCACAAAGAGGTTTCCGCCCATTATCTCAAAAGCAACCTTGCCACCATCTGGTGAAAGTGCCGCGTTTATACACCTCTGACCTTTAAATGGTTCGATCACCTTTTTCCCGGATGCGGTAACTACTGCTATCTTGTCACTCTCGATGAAAGCTGAAGTTCCGCGGGGAGTGACGGTTGAGGTTGTTTTCGATGCAGGGTTGAATGCTAAAAGCGTGTTCCCCTCCAAAAGATACGCATCTCCACCGGTTGATACACCCGGAAGAATTGTGCTTTTTGACGAGAGGGATGAGATGGAAGTCCGCCCTTTATCAGCGATGGTGTAGATCACCACCTGGTTTTCCCGTATGGGTCCCGAAAACTTTGCAGCCCGGGCTACAATTCCGGAATTGTCGGGAAGCCAGCTGTAGCCGAATCCTGAGGCGGGTTCATCTGTAAGTTGTGTCAGTCCGTTGTTTTCGTTCATCAGGTAGATGCCGTTATAGCCCTCCTGTGTGAAGGCGACCGTTTTTCCATCGGGTGATACCCGCGGGTTGAACAGCAGCTTGCCTTCAAGTCGCGCAACCGTTTCTCCGTCCTGCGCCAGTACCATGCCTGAAACAAGAAGGAAAAACAGTAAGAAGTGTTTTGATCTCACTAT
>RHKR01000359.1:0-3670 GCA_008363265.1 Chlorobiota bacterium | reverse complement strand
AATTTTTTAGACTTGTAAAATAGAGAAATTTACCGGCAGGATTTAGTGAGGAATTACTGCCCGGGATCAAAAAAAACCCCGGCAATTGGGGGTAGCCGGGGATATTTTTGTCTTGGTTGACCTGTCAGGGGAAGAACAAGCCAACAAAATCGGTAAAAAATGTTGAGCAAATATAACAAATTCCTTGTTAAACCAACAGACTTTTGGCTATTTTTTCACTTCTGATTTAAAAACATTCCGGTATGAAAATGAAAAAAATAACAGTTCTCGGCGCGGGGATGGTAGGCAGAGCGATCGCCCGCGATCTCGCAAAAGACCACAAGGTGACTTCCGTTGACCTCGACGAGGGTAACCTCTACCTCCTCTCCCAGTATGACATTGAAACTGTTTCAGCCGATCTTTCCGATCCTGAGGTGATAAAGAAAGTGATCCACGACGCCGATGTAGTGGTTGGCGCCGTACCCGGTTTTATGGGGTATAAAACCGTTGAGTCTGTGATAAAAGCAGGCAAAAATATAGTGGATATCTCTTTCTTTCCTGAAGATTCGAAACCGCTCGACGCGGTGGCAAAGGAGAACGGAGTTACGGCCCTCCTCGACTTCGGTGTGGCCCCCGGCCTTAGCAACCTCTGGTTCGGCAACCAGTACGCCAAGGGAAATGTGAAGTTCCTCGAGTGCATGGTGGGTGGCCTCCCCGCTGAAAGGAAATACCCCTTTCAGTACAAGGCTCCCTTCTCACCTGTCGATGTACTTGAAGAGTACACACGCCCCGCACGTGTGAAGGAAGGCGGAAGAATCGTTGTCAGGGAAGCCCTCTCAGGCAGTGAGATGGTGGATTTCGACGGTATAGGCACCCTCGAGGCGTTTTATACCGATGGACTGCGCTCAGTTCTCGACACCATCCCCGTTGAAGATATGAGGGAGATGACCCTAAGATACCCCGGCCATATCGATCTTATAAAGGCGATCAGGCATGTCGGTTTTCTATCGGAAACGGGGATCGAGATAAACGGCGTGGAGATAAAACCGCGAGATTTCGCGGCTAAGATCCTGTTCAAAGACTGGAAACTTGGTCCAAAAGATGAGGAATTCACCGTGATGCGCCTACGTTCGATAAGAACACTTCACGGCGAGGATGTGGAGTTCACTCAGACACTTCTCGACAGGTACGATCCTGCGTCAGGAGTCTCCTCAATGTCGAGGACAACGGGCTACACATGCACTGCGGGCGTAAGCCTTCTGCTAAGCGGCGTGTTCAGTGAGAAAGGTTGCTTCCCGCCGGAGATCGTCGGCATGAACGATGAATGCTTCGGACACGTTCTCGTCCACCTCGGCGCGAGGAATATAACCCTCGACTGATTTATTTCAAATCACCCGTCAGAATGCTCCTGAACTCAGGGTAACTTGTGCCGGTAAGGCGGCTCACCTTCTTTTTAGTCAGGCAGGCGGCGAGTCTTTCAGGAATGGAAAACTCTCCGCCGATCGCCTTCGCCACATCATCGTGGAATTTGGCGGGATGCGCGGTTGACATTACCACAAAATGATCCCTCGGTGCCTGCTTCGCCAGTTCATCCGCGTACAGCATCCCCACGGCTGTGTGGGGATCGATGAGATAGTTGTGCTGAGCGTAAACCTCACTCACTTTGGCCAGAGTGGCTTCGTCACTGAATGAACGGGCAGTAACATCCCTTCTGATCCGGTCTGTCGATCCACCATAAAGTGAGACTATCCTTTCAAGATTGCTCGGGTTTCCCACATCCATCGCGTTTGAGACCGTTGGGATTGTGGCCCTCGGTTTGAACTCCCCTGTCTCAAGATACTCAGCAAACACCGAATTTCCGTTGAGCGCGGCATGGAAACGGTTCACCGGAAGACCGGCGAACCTTGTGATCAGCCCGGCGGTGATATTCCCGAGATTCCCGCTTGGCACAACGAAATTGATCCTGTCATGTGTATGATACAAACGGACAAAAGCATAAAGATAGTAAACAGCCTGTGGCAAAAGCCGGGCGATACTTATGGAGTTGGCTGATGACAGGTTAACCGTTTTTCTAAGTTCCTCATCGGCGAAGGCTTCTTTAACGAGACGCTGGCAATCATCGAAATTTCCTTCCACTTCAAGAGCAGTAACATTGCGCCCCATGGTGGTGAGTTGTTGCTCCTGTATCTTGCTGACCTTCCCCGAGGGGTAAAGAAGCACTACATCGGCGCAGTCCATACCGAGAAAAGCATTAGCCACGGCACTTCCCGTGTCACCCGAGGTGGCTACGAGTATCTTGCACTTCCTGTGCTCCTCATGGAGGTAGTATGACATAACATTGGCGAGGAAGCGGGCACCGAAATCCTTGAAAGCAAGCGTGGGGCCGTGATAAAGTTCGACCACAGAAACATGTCCGTCGAGAGTTCTTATCCCGATATCGAAATTGAAAGTCCGCTCGATTATCCTGTCAAGTTCCCTTACCCCGATCCCGGTAATAAAAGGTGCCAGGAAATGTTGCGCCATCTCAGTGAGTGAGAGGTCATAAAACTCTTCAGGCTCCTCAAGAAGGTGGGGTATGCTCTCGGGCAGGAACAGACCTCCGTCCGGGGCCAGACCTGAATAAAGCGCGTCCATAAAACTGTATAACTTGTCGGGTGTGCGTGTGCTTTTATACCTCATTCGACCTCCAGAAGCTTCGCGCCTCCATTGTTCACTTTTGAAATTGAAATATCAACGCCAAGATTGATCCTGCCATGGATTTTTTCCACGGTCGACCTGGCCGTTTCTGCTTTCGCAGCATCGTTAAAAAGGGCGAACATTGTCGGACCCGATCCCGAAATATTGAATGCCACTGCCCCCCCTGCAAGAAGCAGCCTCTTGGCTTCGGCGTAACCCGGAATAAGCCCCGACCTGTAAGGCTCTGCAATATAATCCTTCGAAGCTGCTGCTATCTTCGCGTAGTCGGCCGAAACTATCCCTGCCAGAAGCGTAAGTGCAGCCGAGGTCTGCCTTATCGAGTCCTTCACCGGAATGGTGTCGGGAAGTATCGAGCGGGCGTGACTTGTTTTTATCTCAATATGGGGATGGATCAGCATTACCAGCAGATCTGCCGGCGCGTCAACCCTGAAAAAATCCAGGGTTTCAATATCGTTAATTATCACGAAACCCCCAACAAGTGAAGGGATCACATTATCACCATGACGCGAGCCTGAGGCGATCATCTCACCTGCCATGGCATATTCCACAAGTTGGTCAGGTTTTAGCGGCTCAGCGAGCAGGCCGTTCACCGCAACTGCCCCGGCCACGGCACTCGCGGCGCTTGAACCCATTCCGCTGCCGATCGGCATGTTCTTATAGAGTGTGATATCCACTCCTTCACCGGGGGCGTTCTCCTCTAAAAATGAGAGGATCGCTTTTCCTGCGGTGTTCGACTCAACTTCATGGCTGATGGCATCATTTCCCTGGATGGCAACGATCCTTGAAGTGCCGGTTCCGTTGGGTGTAACTTCCACCTCATCGCCGATACCGAACACAGGGAAACCCATCAGGTCGAACCCCGGACCCACATTTGAAACGGTGCCGGGCGCGAAAGACCGAGCGCGCTTTTTTATAAGTTTTTTCCCGTCACCCATCACGAACCCATGATGCTTAAAAGATCATTCATAACACCCGCGGCCGTGAGGGCAACCCC
>RHKR01000358.1 GCA_008363265.1 Chlorobiota bacterium | reverse complement strand
CAAATTGAGGGCTGACTCGTCAATACCGACAGGGGCGAACTTCAATTTTACAGTTGAATAGAAATTCCCGTCCTCAGCAAAGGCATACCCATCACCTTGCTTTGAAAATTGAAGCCATTTAATGGCAGCGTTTGTATTCAATTTTGTGTAATTGAATGTAGCTCCAAGGTCTTCTGAATAAGCGATATATCCACTGTCAGAGCCGGCATAGATGGCGGTATCACCCGATTTCCCCGGTGAATAGATCCTCCTCGGCTGTATATAGTGAATGGCATTTCCTCCCCCGGTAGTGCTTACCTTTGTAACTCTATAGCCTGAAACAGCTACCATGGTCATGGGGCGCATCAACACCATTCCGGTCCAGTTCACGGAGGATTCGCTAGTGCTGTCGGTTATCCAGGTCGCGCCGTTGTTCGTGGAGTGCATAACCAGAGTGCCCAACATAGGAGCAGGTGTACCAAGTGTCATGGTGCTTCCTACACCCACAATTATACTGTCAACTTGATAAACATGTTGTATCAAACCTTTATGAGGAGTACCATACCAGGACCATGAGTGTCCGCCATCAGATGTTTTGCCAAAAGATAAAGCATAGTTGGTATATTCGGAACCTGTACGAAATGTGACACCATTCAATGAGTCAACAAAACAAAAACCATCGTTAAGATAGTAGTTGTTAACAATACGCCAGGTAGTTCCTCCATCCGAGCTTGCGAGTGTTTTCCCAAGTATTACCAGAGTTCCATCATTCCTGTTCCAAAACCGGACAACCGGGGAGTATGAATCATTATTCCTCAATCTTTTCCATGTAGCCCCGCCATCAGTGGTTTTGTGAAGAGCATATTGATCAACGACATATATATAATATGAATCAACGACTGAAAAGGAACGGATATTCGTAAAGAGTGTTGTACTTCTGTGATACCATTCTTTCTGAGCATAAAGGTTGGAATAGAGCACTACAATAAAGAAGAGCACCGGAAGCAGCGATCTGCCGGGGCGACGATTTAAGAAGTGAGAATTTGAAGCATCCAAAGATATACCTGCATACAAAATTTAATTGACCACAAACTTACAATATTCACAGACCAAATCAAAACGCGGGGTTTTCACCTCAAGATTAAATGGATATTGTTGTTTAAAGTTGCATTATTTAATATATTTACTTCTGAATCTCAATAAAATAGATATGAATCGCCGGAGTACCATGTCCTCACCAAAATTTCTATCGCTGCTTCTGATATTATTGCTTTTTATTCCCGTTAACGCTCAAAAACCATACGACGGGCCAATACCCACCTATGTGCAAAAAGATAAAAAATGGATCTACCGCGACAGAGACGGTAACCGGGTGTTCAATCGCGAGTTCGATGAGGCATGGTTCTTTAACGAAGGGCTCGCTGTGGTAAATCAGTTTGGCTCTTACAAGTATATAGACCAGAAAGGTGAACTTGTAATAAATATCTCTTATGAGAAGGCAGGTGACTTCAGTGAGGGGCTTGCGGCGGTTAAACTTCCCAAAACCGGCTATTTTTATATCAACAAAAGAGGGGAGAGGGTTAGCGAAAAGGAATATCAAACTCTTGGAAAATTCAAGAACGGAGTCGGGATCGGATACCGTGATATCAGATATTACCTGATCGACGCGACCGGAAAAGAGATAGCAGGTCCATTCGACTATGTTGACGGGTTTACTGAGGGGATGTCATGGTTCAGCATCAACCAACAATTCGGATTTGTGAATACTAAAGGTGAGATCGCGATTAAACCGGTTTACAAGAACGCGCGAAGTTTCATTGATGGCTATGCCTGGGTGGAGAAGCCGGACGGTACATTTTGCCTGATCGACCTGAAAGGGAAAGAAGTAACCCCGGCGAAGAATTATGTGAATCCGATTCGGTTTCCATATCAGACAAAGTATCTTATCGAACATACGAAAGAGGGCTCAACTGTAAAGTCGAGGGACGGGAAGACCCTGCTGAAAACAAAATACAAGATCATCCGTTGGCTGCAGAAAGACTTGTTTGTATATAACGACGGTAAAGGCGGCGGCGAAGGAATGATCGATATCAAAGGGAAGGAGGTAATAAAAGCAGGCTGGACAAGTATTGAAGAGTCGAAGGGTGATTTTGTGATCGTGCAGAAGAACAGCAAGTACGGTATATACGGACCGGATGGGAAAGAGATCATTCCGCCCAAGTACGACTTTTCCTGGACGACCCCGGTGGGCACTTTTATGAAAGAAGGGAACAAGTATTTCCTTTACCTCGAAAAACAGAAAACGCTGGGCAAAAGGGTTTATCACGCCATGCCTGATGTGCCATGGCAGTTCACAGTTCCGGAAGGATTTGGATTCGTTCAGGCACTCTATCTGAAATTCTTTATAGACGCTGACGGAAATGAATATATTGTCCGTGATGTGTACCTTGAGAATTACAAGGGACCCAACGGCAAGATCGCGCTTAAAGATGCCTACACGGGGGACTTGTACTCGGACTTTGTGTATGACAAGGTCGGGATAAAGGGGGAAGAGATGCTCCCGGTAATGAAAGACGGGAAATGGGGCTTCTACAGTCTGGAAACCTATAAAGAGACCGTACCATTCATTTATGATGAGGTTGATGCGTATTCGTTTTCACACGGCCTCTGCCCCGTGAAGAAGAACGGCAAATGGGGTTATATCGATAAAAGAGGTGTGACAAAGATTCCATTTGACTTCGATGAGGCGAATACCTTCAATAAGGGAGAAGCGATCGTAAAGATCGGCAAGAAAAAATACATCATCGACCTGCAGGGAAAAGTGTTAAGACAGGATAACTATTACTCTGACCCTTGGGCTGAAAGGCCGGAGTTCAACGGCAATACACTTTCGGGTAGTTACAATCTGGAATACTACCATGTGATCGATTCACCTTATTCCATCCCTGTGAAGGGCGAGCGGTCGCAGGAACTTGACGAACCTGTTTGGATCAAGGTGACACAAAACAGCATTTCAACGCGCTATTACCATTTTACTGTCGAGAGCAGCGGTTATCACAACGGACAACGGGTTTACAACCTTGAGAGAAACTCAGGCAACAACACCTATCTGATGTTCGTTTTCTTCGGGAACGGTGAAGACAGGTGCGCATTCATGACCCGTGACGGGATGGTTGTTTATGCCACGGCGCCAATGCAGTTCGGGAAATGAGGGTTGTCTCAGCCGGCACTTGACATTTAAAGATATTTTGTTATTTTCCTTCTGTCCGAAAAATTTTTGGGCAGAAGGAGCACACCATGAAACAGTTTCGACCTGTTTTTCTGGCGGTTGTGTTTTCCGTTCTTAATCTTGTATTGCAACCGCAGTCATTCAACCCTGCCAACCCCGGGCAGGCGAACCAATACTGGCTCCAAAAGGGCCACTACCGCTTAATAGAACTCCCCACGGTTATCAACGATCATCTTACACGTTTCGTCTTCAAAAAGGAGAAGATGCCCCCTGACGGACCGGTTCTGGTTAACTATCAACCTCTGGTAGTCACGGTAAATGTTGCCTCAGGGGTGAACGAGAAATACACCTACTCTTACAATCCCTCCGGATATCTAACCGGTGAACTTTTTCAAAATTATGTAAGCAACATCTGGACGAACCACACGAGATACACCTACACGAACAACACTTCCGGTTATCACTTAACC
>RHKR01000357.1 GCA_008363265.1 Chlorobiota bacterium | reverse complement strand
ATCACGTCGGTAAAAGCCATGTGACGCTGAGTGAAAGTACCGCGAACGCAGTCCTGACCGCTGAGGCGGACGGGGGTTCCCTCTTTCACGAGGGAAGCGAAGGCGGCGAACTCGGCGGTTGCCCAGTCGGCCAGACCGTCTTTGGCGGCGGCGAACTCTTTCCTCTTTTCGAGGAATTTCACGAGTTTGTGGTGCAGGTTAAACCCTTCAGGGAGCGAGCTTCCCTTTACCATCAATTCATTCAGTTCACTCTCGGTCAGCGCGGTATTGTGGCTCTTCCTCGCGCTCGGGCGTTCTTGATTGATCAGGGCAGCCGGGATATCACCTTTGAACTGGTTCTTTTTCTGTACCACGATCTGGAGGGCATCGTCAAGTTTCTTGTTGTAATCCGTCTCGAGTGACTTAAGCTCTTCTGCAGTGAGCACACCCTCAGCCACGAGTTTTCTACCATACTGTTTGGTAACCGAAGGATGCTGCTTGATCTTGGCGTAGAGTATCGGCTGTGTGTATCCGGGGTCATCACCTTCGTTGTGACCGTGGCGGCGGTAACCGACTATATCGATCACCACGTCTTTGTTGAATTTCTGTCTGTAATCGAAAGCGATCCTGATGACGTGCAGCACAGCCTCGGGGTCATCGCCGTTCACGTGAAAGACGGGAGCCTGAACGATCTTCGCCACGTCAGTAGCATATACCGATGATCTCGCTTCTTCCGGTGTGGTGGTGAAGCCGATCTGATTGTTGGTAACGATGTGGATCGTGCCGCCCGTTTTGTAGCCTGCGAGCTGCGAAAGGTTTATGGTTTCGGCAACAACTCCCTGACCTGCGAAGGCGGAGTCACCGTGGAGGAGGACAGGCATGATGTGCTTCCTGTCTGTGTCCCCCATTCTGGTCTGTTTGGCGCGGGATTTGAAGCGATCGAAACGCCGATCTCTTTTCTGAAACGGGTTTTCACCTTGTTGAACGCACCGAGGTGGTACTTCACATCGCCCGATCCGGCGGTTGAGTCGGGATCAACAATATCCTCAAATTCGGAGAGTATCGAGTCATACGACTTCCCGACGATATTGGTGAGGACGTTGAGCCTTCCGCGGTGAGCCATTCCGAGTACGATCTCGCGGACATTGTTGTCGGCCGCTATCGTAAGGAGGTGATCAAGCGCGGGAATGGTTGACTCGAGACCCTCCATCGAGAATCTCTTGTGTCCTATAAACTTCGTATGGATAAAGTGCTCGAAGTTTTCAGCCTCGATCAGCTTCTGCATTATCTGCTTTTTGGTCGCGTTGTCAAGGTTTGGCTTGTTCTCAACGGGCTCCATTTTGTTCTGCAACCACGTTTTTTCATCGCTCGACTGAATGTGCATATACTCAACACCGATATTCTCGCAGTAGGTTTTATGCAGCTTGTCGAGAATTTTCCGAAGTGTCGCCGTCTTGTACCCGCCGAAATCGTGAGTAAGGAACTGGCGGTCCAGATCCCAAACGGTGAGCTGATAGAATTGCGGATCGAGCTCGTGGTGGTAAGTGGTGTTCTTGCCGAGGGGGTCGGTTGTGGCGATCAGGTGCCCGCGGACGCGGAACATGTTGATCATCTGGCGCACTCTTCCCTGCTTGGCTATTTCGTCGTACCCGACGGTTGACTGATTGAAGCCCGGCACGGTGTCGCTTTGCCACTTGTGCGGGATCTGAGGAACGCCGAGGCTTTCGAATATAATTTCGTAGAAGTCGTCCTCGCCCATCAGCATTTCGCTGATCTTGCGGAGGAACATGCCTGACTCGGCACCCTGTATGATCCTGTGATCGTAGGTGCTGGTGATCTGCATAACCTTGCTCACGCCGAGGTTGGATATGGCTTCAGCCGACATAGCAACGAATTCAGCGGGATACTGGATGGCGCCCGTGGCAACTATCGTCCCCTGCCCCATCATCAGTCTTGGTACTGATGTTACAGTGCCGAGTGTGCCGGGGTTTGTGAGTGAAAGGGTTGTACCCATGAACTCGGATGGGTCGATCTGGCCGAGTCGGCTCCTCTTCACAAGGTCTTCGTAGGTTTCGAAGAACTTCTTAAAATCCATCGTTTCGGCGGCTTTGATGTTGGGTACCATCAGGTTTCTGGAGCCGTCTTTTCTTTCAATATCTATCGCGAGGCCGAGGTTGATGTGCTCACGTGTTATCAGAACGGGCTTGCCGTCCTTCTCTGAATATGCATTGTTCATCGAGGGGAAGAATTTGGCAGCCTGCACCACCGCCCAGCCGATCATGTGGGTGAAGCTTACCTTCCCCATTTTTCTCTTGGCGAGGTGTGAATTGATGAGAATACGGTTCTCTTCGAGGATCTTTACCGCTATGGTTCTGAACGAAGTGGCGGTGGGGATGGTGAGCGAGCTCTCCATGTTCTGGATTATCTTCGCCGCGCCGCCCGCGAGTGCTTTTGTGGTATCACCCGGAAGGGGCTGAGGCATAGGGAACTGTCTGGCCGCCGGAGCCGTAACAGCGGCTGCACTTCCGGTCTGAGGGGACTGATCGATCTGCCCTGAGGTTATTTCACCGTTAAAATATTTCTTCCACTGATCGGGCACCGCGCCCGGATTCTCTTTATATTCTTCGTACAGATATTCAACAAACCAGCTGTTTGACCCAAATTCTTCAACAAATTGTTGTTTATCCTTGGGTGAACCGTTTTCACTCATGATGATTGCAATACTCTTATTATTTTTGGAATGATCTTTCGCGTATCCATGTTCTTAATTTTGTTTGCCCTCGCAATTAAGAACGGGAATTTAAACCTTAAATTTAACTAAATCAACGGAACTAAAGAAATGGCCGGAAACCGGAACGAACTTGTAGCCTCGCTGAGGCGGAATTACCAGGCAGCCACTCTCGATATTTCAGATGTAACAAGCGATCCCCTGAAACAGTTCGATATTTGGTTCAAAAACGCACTTGACAGCGACCTTATCGAACCGAACGCCATGATCCTCTCGACTGTCTCATCTGAAATGGTGCCCTCGGTCAGAACGGTGCTGCTTAAGGGCTTCGACAGTGAGGGTTTCACCTTTTTCACAAACTACGAAAGCCAGAAAGGACGCGAGATAGAGGCCAACCCGAATGTTTCACTGTTGTTTCTATGGCTTGAGCTCGAACGGCAGGTAAGAGTGAACGGCAAGGCCATCCGGATTCCGGAGGCGGAATCGTATGCCTACTTCAAATCGAGGCCGGCAGATTCCCGAATTGGTGCCTGGGCATCACGGCAAAGCACCAGAGTACCCGGAAGGACATACCTTGAGGCGAAATTTGCTGAGTACAAGAAGAAGTTCGGTGATACAGAGATACCACTTCCCCCTTTCTGGGGCGGGTACAAGGTTATACCGGAAAGGATCGAGTTCTGGCAGGGGCGGCCGAACCGCCTGCACGACAGGATACTCTACACCAAAAATGAGAACGGCTGGAAGATCGATCGCCTCTCACCATAGTTGAGGGGCGTTTTCGCCTACACCGGAAGAGGTTTTCGCCTTCGCCTTTTCTCGATCATCACCGTCCGGAAGGCGATCGCCACAATGATGATCACCCCGCCCGCTATCGCCCAGGTTGAGGGCTGCTCACCGTAACCAATAAACACCCAAACGGGATTAAGCACCGGCTCGATCATCGCGAGAAGTGACGCCTCGATAGCCTCAACCTTGTTGATGCCGTAGCTGAAGATCACATAAGCAATACCGATCTGAAATATCCCCAGATACCCCACCATCGCGAGGTCACCTGTTGACATCGGCGGCAGATCCACCATAGAGAACGAAGTGGCGATAACCACAAAAACATTCCCCCAGAAGATCGTGCTGAACTTGTACTCCTCGCCCGACTTCCTCATCCCAAGAAACATGAATGTAAGACAGATGCCGGAAATCAGGGCGAAAGTGTTCCCTTCGATATCCCCAGCCGAAAGTTTACCCACGAAAAAGAGGGCCATTCCGGCAAAGGTGAAGATGATCGTGATCAGGTTTATCCGCTCAAACTTTGTTTTCAGCAGGATCGGCTCAAGGATCAGAACATATCTTTCCGAAAGAGGGCAAGGATCACCAGTCCGGCGAACAACGATCTGAAAAATGAGAGTTGCAGCGAGTTGAGTGATATCAGCTTAATGAAAAGCCCGCCCGTGCTCCAGAGAAGCGCGGCTACTATAACGGCAATGATGCCTTTTTTGTGGTATGAGTTATCCAAGAGGTCTGTCATAATTGAAAAATAGTGCGATTCAAATTTAACTTTTTAGTCAGTTTAACCCCTTCCGAAAAAATATTTTTAAGAATTTCATGAAATAATGGAAACCGAGTATTGACTTTTTAGTTTCCATATTGTATTTTAGAAACCGTAATAACTAAAATTAGTTTCCATGACAAAGATATCAGAACAAAGAGAACAGATCGCTCAATTCGCCTTCATCCGCTTCCGGGAGACGGGCTTCTCCAGGATCCCCGTTGACGAAATTGCCAAAGGGATGAAGATAAGCAAGAAGACGATCTACAAACATTTCACTTCGAAGGAAGAGCTTGTAGAGGCGGCCTTCAGATCGTTCATGCGGGAGAGTGCCGCTTTCGTGGCGGAAGTGGCGGGTACAGATGATGTATCAGTACTTAAACTCGTTAAGATACTGAACAGGATGCTCACCCAGACCACACTCATCTCGAACGATTTCATCAACGATCTTCAGCAGACGATGCCCGCCCTGTGGGAAGAGTTCGACAACTTCCGCAGCAGCATGATGCGCGACACCATTTCAAAAATATACGCCCAGGGGATCGAGGAAGGCCTTGTAAAAAAATTTCCTCTTCCAATAGTAGTGGCGGTGTTCGTGGGTGGCATCAGGGAGGTGATAAAAAGCGAGTTCCTTGCAGTTAACGGATTCTCGTTCAATCAGGCCGTCGCCGGATTTTACAGGTTCATGCTCACTTCGATAATGACGGATAAAGGCAACGAAGAGTTTTCAAATCTTATTTACGGAGATCGCGGCAATTGCCCTCACTGCCATCTGGTTCGCGGGCTGCTCTGAAGAGACCGATACAACCAAAATAAAAGTTTCAGGCAACCTTGAGGCGATCAGCGTTACTCTAAGTGCCCAGACACCGGGTCTGGTGGTTCTGTTCCCCTTCGAAGAGGGAGACAATGTAAAGATGAACGACACCGTTGTGAAGATCGACGACTCGAACCTCCTCCTCCAGCTCGAGAAAACGGGCGCGCTCATCGAGGGGGCCGATGCACAGTATTCACTTCTTCAGAGCGGCGCCAGGAAAGAGGATATCGCCCAGGCCGAGGAAATGATAAACCAGATCAAGACGAATATCTCGCTCGCAGAGGCTGATTTCACACGGATCTCGAACCTGTACAATGCCGGCACGGTAACGAAAAAGAACTATGACGACGCGGAAACCAGACTTAAAGTGCTCCGTTCGCAGCTTACAGGCGCTGAAGAGAATCTGAAAAAGATAAAAACAATTGTAAGACCCGAAGAGGTTAAAGCGGCCGCGGCCAGAACGAAAGAGGCCCGCGCCGGAGCTGACATTCTCAGGAACAACATCGACAAATGCTATGTGGTCTCCCCGATCTCCGGGAAGGTTGTTAAGAAATACATCAAAAAAGGTGAAACCGCCGGCATGCTCACTTCACTCGTGAAGATCTCAGCCACTGATGAGCTCGATCTGATCCTTTATGTGCAGGAAACCGACCTTGGGAAAGTTAAAACGGGTCAGACGGTTGATGTAACGATCGACAGCTACCCCAACAAAAAATATGAAGGTAAGATAATCTTTATCTCCCCCGAAGCGGCGTTCACTCCGAAAAACATTCAAACCGAGAACGAGAGAACCCGGCTGGTTTACGAAGTGAAAGTGCGCGTGAAAAACAAGAACGGTGAACTTAAAGACGGCATGCCGGCCGACGCGGTAATAAAGCTCTAATCCGCCGGAATGACGCAATGCACGCGATAGAAACAGTAGAATTACGAAAAACATTCGGCGAAATTGTGGCCGTTAAAGGACTTTCCCTCGCCATACCGAAAGGTGAGATGTTCGGTCTGGTGGGGCCCGACGGCGCCGGCAAAACCACGAGCATAAGGATGCTCTGCGCTTTAACGGGGGCCGACTCAGGAAGTGCCACCGTGCTTGGGCATGATGTTGCCAAAAGCAAAAGGGCGGCGCAGAAAGAGACCGGTTATCTCTCCCAAAAGTTTTCGCTGTATGGCGACCTGACGGTGGATGAGAACATTGAGTTCTTCGCCGATATCCATAAAGTGAAAAACTGGAAGCCGAGGCGCGACCACCTCCTTGAGATGATGCGTCTCGCGAAGTTCCGTGACCGCGCTGCCGACAAGCTCTCGGGCGGAATGAAGCAGAAGCTCGCGCTTGCCTGTTCATTGATCCACACGCCTCAGGTTCTCTTTCTTGATGAGCCGACCACGGGTGTTGATCCCGTATCAAGGCGCGACTTCTGGAAGATAATCTCGTCGCTCAGTGCCGAAGGGATCACGATCCTCCTCACCACCCCCTACCTCGATGAGGCGGAGCGGTGCCACAGGATCGGTCTGATGCATGAAGGTGAGATAATCGCCCTTGGTACCGCTTCGGAAGTTATGAACTCGATCGGAATGTCGGTGCTTGAGATATTCACCCCCGCGATCAGGGAGAGCGTTAAGGCGATCAAGGCCGGGCTTCCGCTCGATCCACAGGCGTTCGGTGACAGGCTGAACATTTTAACCCCGGATCCGGCCAAAACACTCGGAGAAGTGACAGCACTTCTTTCCGGAAAAGGTATCGGAGTAACGGAACACAGGGTTAAGACCCCCTCGCTCGAAAACATTTTTATACATCTTGTAAAGAATAAAACCGCTTAAGACCATGAAAAAGAGATATTTTAACATTACGATGCTCGCGCTGCTGATGATTCCCGCTGCTGCTTTTCCGCAGAAGTTCACACTCGATGAATGTGTTTCAGCCGCGCTCGAGAAGAGCAAGGTGCTCGCGCTGAACAGTTCGGCGATCGAACAGAACACTCTGAAACTTAAAGAGATATCCTCATCCAAGTTGCCGCAGCTGAAGCTTTTCGCGGCTTACACGAGGCTGAGCGAGATACCGAACTCGGAGATCAGGGTGCCGTTCGCGCCGAACCCGATAACCATTCAGGAGCCGCTGTTCAACAATTATCAGCTCCGCCTGAATGTAACGCAGCCTGTTTTTCTGGGTAACCGCCTCACCGCTTCAGAAGACGCGACAGAGAAGAACATCGCCTCTCTGAAAACCGATCAGGTGGTGAAGAGAAACGAAGAGGCCATTAAGGTTATCAATGCCTGGCTGAACCTCGCCGGAGCGATGGAGCAACTGAAAGTCGTTAACGAGAACATCACCTCGCTGCAGAAACGGCTTGATGATGCCAACCGGTTGCTTGACAACGGAATGGCCACCCGGAACGATATACTTAAAATTGAAGTGCAGCTCTCAGGCGTGGTTTCACAAAGAATCGATGCTGAAACCGCCATCAGATCAGCAAAAGGGGCGCTTAACCTCGCCATGGGACGACCGGTTGACTCCCCCATCGAGATCTCCGACTTTTCTTTCGACAAAGAAACCCCAACCCCCGGTCTTTCAGATCTCCTCGTCGAGGCAAAGAGGAACCGTGCCGAGTTCACCTCACTCGCCATGAAGAAGGAAGCGCTCGCGAGCAACTTGGAGGCGGCGAAGTCGGGCTATTACCCCGAAGTGTTCGTAAGCTCGAACCTTTATTACGCCAATCCGAACCAGAGGATATTCCCGATGAAGGATGAGTTCAAGGCAACCTGGGATGTGTCGCTTAATCTGCAATGGAGTCTTTGGGACTGGGGCAACACCTCAGCCAAAGCTGATCAGGTTACCGAATCGATGAAGAGCCTCGGCACAACCGAATCGATGCTCGGCGACGCCGTAGCGAACGAAGTTCACAACAGCTGGCTTGCCCTCGGCAGCGCGAAGGAGAAGCTTAAGAACCTTGAGATAACCCTAACGCAGGCCGAAGAGAACTACCGCGTTACGCTTGAGAACTTTAAGTCGCAGGCCGCCACTTCAACTGATCTTATAACCGCCGATACCATGCTTTTCTCGGCTAAAAGCAGCATCCAAGTGGCGAAGATCAGGATGGCGATGGCATACTACAATTTGATGAAATCAACCGGAAAGCAGCTCTACTGAGATGAACGCGATCGAAGTTAACAGTTTAACGAAGAAGTTCGGCGATTTCGTCTCGGTGGATAGCGTAAGCTTTACGATACCGCAGGGAGAGATCTTCGGGTTTCTCGGGGCCAACGGCGCGGGGAAATCGACCACCATAAAGATGCTCTGCGGAATGCTGACACCCACAAGCGGCGACGCTTTTGTTGGCGGACAAAGTATCGTGAAAGACCCCGAAAAGGTGAAGCTCGCGATCGGGTACATGTCGCAGAAGTTCAGTCTTTACAACGACTTAACCGTTGAAGAGAACCTCAATTTCTTTGGCGGTGTATATGGTCTCCGCGGTAATCAGCTCGCTGAAAGGAAGAAGTGGGCACTTGGAGTTTCATTCCTGGAAGGGAAAGAAATTTCTGGCAAGTGCTGGGACAGTTGCGTGCGGAAGGCAGCAGCATCGTGCTGACCACCCACTACCTCGAAGAGGCCGAATATTGCGCGAACATCATCCTCATAAACGCCGGGAAGCTGATCGCCGAGGGAACGCCAACCGCGCTGAAACAGCGGTATGTCACTCCTGAAAGCCCGCACCCAACGCTTGAGGATGTTTTCATCAACATGATAGAAGGGATATACTGAAATGTTCCGGACAACCTGGGCAATAGCAAAAAAAGAGTTCAGACATCTCTTCCGCGATAAAAGATTTCTGGCGATACTTATTTTCTTCCCTGTTTTTCTTCTGGCATTCTTCGGCTACGCCGTCGATTTCGATGTGAAGAATGTGAAGATCGCCGTGCTCGATCTGGACAAGTCTGTGTCGAGCAGAAAACTGATCAGCGAGCTGACCGCGACCGAGTATTTCGCCGATCCCGTCTACATCAACAACGCTTCCGGGATCAGAAAACTTCTCGATATGAAAACCGTGAACGCTGTAGTAACCATCCCGGAAGACCTTGATGAGATGATCACCCGCGGCGATAAGGCGACGATCCAGTACCTCGTTGATGGAGTTGACGCGAACACCGCGATCATCGTGGCAAACTATATCGAAGCAGGAGTCTCCGCTTTCAACGGTAAATTCAGAAACGAAGTGCTCAGCAAAAACGGACTAAAGATAGAGCCACCGATAGCGATATCACCGAAAATAATGTATAACCCGGAACTGAAGAGTTCACTCTTTTTCATTCCCGGACTTATTTCGATGATCCTGATAATCACTTCGGTTATCAGCGTATCGCTTTCTATCGTCCGCGAGAATGAAAGGAACACGATAGAGCAGATCAGGGTATCACCTGTTTCATATTTCTCTTTGCTGCTCGGCAAGATATTCCCCTATCTTGTTATCGCCTATCTTAACGCGGCGATGATCCTTGTGGTGGGTTATTTCCTCTTCGGTGTGCATGTGCATGGCAGCTATTTCGATCTTTTTTATTCGATCTTCGTGTTCCTCCTTGCCAGCACTTCGCTTGGTTATTTTG
>RHKR01000356.1 GCA_008363265.1 Chlorobiota bacterium | reverse complement strand
CCGGATCAGAACAATCTTTCAGGGGGTCGGAGGTGCCGCATTAATAGTTGTGGTAGCCCAGGCTCTTTCGAAAGGCACCGGTTTTTTTCGGGAGGTCCTATTCGCAGGAGAGTACGGGGTCGGTAGGGATTTCGAGTTTTATCTGATAGCTTTCACCATCCCTGGTATCCTCAACAGCGTCCTTTTCTATCAGGCCCAGAACTATTTCGTTCCAATCTACAACGAGAAGAAACAGAAGAGCATTGAAGAGGCCCACACCTTCTTCACTTCATCACTTGTATTTTTTACACTGCTGGTATCGCTGCTGGCTTTTTTCCTTTACCTCCTCTCCGCACCGATTGCCGGATTCTTCATACCGGGTCTTTCGGAAGGTGATCAGCACAAGGTTTCCACACTCTTCAATATGGCATTGCTGACCTTGCCACTTAACGGACTGATAAGCGTTACCTCGGCATGGCTGGTTGCGGAGTTCAGGTTTAAAGTGACTTATCTCTCCCAGATCTGGACGAATCTGGTGATCATATTTTTCGTCTTTTTTTTCGGACATGCCCTCGGCACCATGGCGATCGTCACCGGTTATATCATCGGAAATCTCTTTCAGCTCTTCCATTTGGCCTCAGGCGGGAGAAAGATTTATCCGAAAGGCCTGAAGTTCAGATTCTCTCTCAAGGGGGGGGTCTCATGGCTGATATTCCTCAATACACTTTTTGTCGAAGTGTCGGGCCAGTTTTTCATCTTTATCGACAGGATGTTCTACTCCAACACCGAAGCGGGTGGAATTGCAGCGTTGAATTATTCAATTATCATCTTCATGCTCCCTGTCACCATTTTTACCACCGCTCTGGGAAGCGCGCTACTGCCTGATTTCTCCGCAAATATCGCCAAGGGTGATATGGATGAGGCGAACAATAAATTTTCGAGGGCGATCGAGATAATCTTTCTCCTCTTTATTCCGGCCACAATCATCTATGTTTTCGCAGGAAACGAACTGATCGGTTTGCTCTACGAAAGAGGCAAGTTCAATGCCGCCTCAACCGCGATGACTGCTGAGACGCTGGTTTACTATTCACTTAGCCTCCCTCTGTACGCGGTCTTTGCCGTGGGATTGAAATATGCATACAGTCTGAAGGGAAGCGGAGCTTTGGTCGCCATCTCGGTTGCCGGGCTGCTAATGAAATATCTGTTCTCACTCATGTTGAGCCCCTCTATGCATCAGAACGGACTGGCGCTCGCGTCATCGATCACTTATTCAATTCAGTCTCTGATGTGTCTCTGGTTCATTGTGCGGAACTCCGGCTTCAAGGTTGAAAAGAGGCTTCTCGGCAATACGATGCAGTTTATTTTGTGGCCGGGAGTCGTTCTCGCTGTTTCGCTTCTTCTTGTCAGTCAGTTCAATTTGACCTCTCTGATTCTCCCCGCGGGTTTTATTTTAGTGTATCCGTTAATTTTACATCTGACCAAAAATTCTGTGTATGGCGAGATCACATCCAGGTTCACTGGACCTAGATAACAACAGATACCTGCAGTTTACAGTCTCTTCAATGGTTTTCATTTTGAAGTGGCTATTCCGTCCATTTGCTTCCCGGAACAATGACATCCTTGTAATTTCATTCAACAACATCGGCGACTCGATCCTCTCACTTCCCGCGCTACAGCAATTGAAGAAAGAGAATCCGGGGTCCAGAATCACGATACTCACTTACTCTGATCTTGGTTTTCTCTTCGGGGACCGGAATTTGGTTGACAGTGTGGTATTGGTTGAAAGATCGATGTTTAAAGCAGGAGGCAAGATACCCACACGTTCCGTCATCGGGAGAGCGAGGGAATGCGGATGCGGCACAGTTATTAATTTCTCTGAAAATCCGCAGTCGGTCTTAACCATGGTTCTTTCCGGAGGAAGACGTTTTTACGGAATTGCAAGAAAAGCCTACGCCCCCGCGTTCGACCGGTATAAAACAATGAGAGACCTGCCTCATCTTCAGGATATTTACTTTGATGCCGTCGAAAGTTATAAAACAGTTGACCGTGAGGCAGCCTCAAGGATCCTTCCGGTGAGGCAAACATTGGGTGATGAGATCATCATAACCCCGTTCGCCGGTTGGGATGAAAAGATGTGGGGCTTGGCGAGGATCACTGAACTGGCTGTCAGGCTCTCGAAGAAACATCCTGTAAATTTTGTCGTCGAAAAAGGGAAATTGTCCCCCGAAGTTATTAGATCGATCACGGCAGAACATATTGTGGTCACCGAACTATCATCCATTGCTGAATATTTGAAGCATCTCGAGAGCGCCCGTCTCCTGGTGGCGAACGATACAGGTCCGATCCACCTGGCTGCATGGTACGGGATTCCGACCGTGGCAATTTTCGGACCAACCAACCCAGACTTTTGCAAGCAGCCGGGCGACCACCACCTCGCGATCTTTAAGGAACTCCACTGCACTCCAAAGAGATACAATTACTGCGAACTTGGAGCGGGCAGGGACTGTCCCGTGAGGGAATGCCTCAACAGGATAACCGTCGATGAAGTTGAGGCAGCGGTCCTCGAACATCTCGGAAGAACACAGCCCCGGTGAGCCAAATGAAATTGGCCCAATTCAGCATTAAACTGATCTTTTTCTATTGCACTTTTTGCGTTACGCTCCTTGCGCAATCAACATCTTGGCACCGGCACACCGAACTGATCCCCGTCAAGGTCAGCAACCGGTATGAGATAGCAGCCCCTGTTATCAAGGAAGGGAGTGAGATACTCACCATCAGGGATAAAGTATTGCTTCCCGCTGACTACAAATTTAACTACCTCACCGGCACATTTTCACTTTCTGAATCGCTTGCGTATTCGATCTTTGATACGATCAGGATCGAATATCTTACTCTTTATACAACCCTCTCCAAGGTTTACAAAAAGCGGGAACTTATCTCGTTCACAACCCTCTCCGGTGAAGACACGGTCAGGGGATTCAAAGGGTTTGAAAGCCTCCTCAATCCTGATAACATCTTTGGTCCCAACATCCAAAAGAGCGGTACGCTTGTGAGAGGATTCACATTCGGAACGAATAAAGACCTCTCTCTACAGAGCGGACTAAAACTGCAGTTGAGCGGGAGACTGACAGATGATATCGAGATCGTGGCTGCACTCTCCGACGAGAGTACACCAATTCAACCCGAGGGTAACACCGAGCGGCTTGATGAGATCGACAAGGTATTTATTCAGATCACACATCCCAATGCCAGAGCAGTATTCGGTGACTATGACCTGAACTCATACCGTGGCGAATTCGGGCGGATAAGCAGGAAGCTGCAGGGTCTTTACGGTGAGGGCAGATATTCCGGCTTCTCCGGTTATTTCTCGGTAGCATCTTCCAGGGGCAGGTTCAACTCCAATGTCTTCCAGGGGCAGGAGGGTGTTCAGGGTCCTTACCGGCTCTCGGGTGCAAATGGTGAACGGGATATTATCATAATTGCCGGCTCCGAGCGGGTCTACCTCAACGGCGAGGAGATGCGAAGGGGAGAGAACAACGATTACATAATCGACTACTCGAGCGGTGAACTTGTTTTCACTACCAAAAGGATCATTACTTCGTCATCCCGGATCAACGTCGATTTTGAATATTCAGACCGGAAGTACAGCCGTAATTTCTTTTCCGCCGGCACTGACGGTGAGTTGCTTGGTTCAACCCTGAAATACAGC
>RHKR01000355.1 GCA_008363265.1 Chlorobiota bacterium | reverse complement strand
ACCTGCTTTTCCTCTCAGTGGATCTTCCGCCTGAGTTTCCTGAGTTTCCACTGTCGCTCCGGCCGGTTGAGCGGGGGGTTGTGTCGCGTTTAGGGGTTTCCCTAACGGTGTTGTCCCTTTTGGTTTCTCGCGAGGTGTTGTCCCTTACCACGGGGCGGTTGTCTTCCCTCTTTACCTCTCTGGTTGAGCTGCCGTTGCTTCTTGAAGTTGTTCCGGAATTGTCCTTCTTAACTTCCCTGGTTGTGCCGCTGTTGCCTCTTGAGGTTGTACCTGGATCGTCCCTTTTCACTTCACGTATGCTGTTGCCGTTGTCCCGTGTAACCGGTCTGTTGTCGTCTCTCGTAACAGTTCTTGAGTCATCATTTCTTTTCGTGTCGCGTGAAGTGTCGGTTCTCTTCACCTCTCTCGAGATTTCCCTTGCGGAGGCATCCACCTTGTCGGATTTAAGATCGCCGTTGCTGCGTGTGCGTGTTATTTCGATCTTGGTATCGGCCTTGTCGCCCCTGTTCAGGTCGATGTTTCTTACCTTTACCCTTCCGTCAGCGGAGTTGTTACCTCTTTCCTTTGCTGCTGTGAAGTCGATATCACGGGTTTTTACGTTTCCGCCACCTCTTTTTTCAACGATCCGTGGATCAGGTCCTTCATTTATCACGCGGTCGCGGTACTTGTAGTTCGAGAAGGAGTTTGTCCTTTCGTAGCATCTGTCGGCACCATATCCCGTGAAGTAGAAGTTATAGATATCGTATCTGTGGAAATCCCTGAACCGTACGAACCTCCAGTGATGAACCGGGATCACAATATTGATCGAGAATCTGATCCCGTAACTCGCATCGAAGATCGCGTACGGTGAAAGTGGTGCCCAGCCGATATAGTCATCATCGTATCTCCATTCAACCCATGCAGGCGCCCACTCATATCCCGGTACCCATACCCAGCCTTCCCATGTGTCATAGTACCATCTGCCGTAGTGAAACACAATATCCCCAAAAGGCTCATCAGAATCCCAAAACCAGCCGTATGACGTATGCACCCACCTGCCGTAGGTGTAGGGCTGCCAGTTTCTGTGAACACGGTCAGGTTTCCAGACTATCACATTGTCGATTTCCATCCAGTATCCATAGGGTCTCAGTTCGTAGTAGAAAGAGTTGAACCTGCCCCGGTGAAAGTTGCTTTCCGCGCTGACCATCGTAGCCATTATGGCAAATAACATTGTTGCTAAGAATAACCGTCTCATTTTGTACTCCAAATTGTTCAGTACTAATTCTTCAATAACCGTGCCAAAATATTTTATTCGTTTTTAAGCCACATACGCAACTTTTCGGCCGTGCCCGCTGTTCAGTATATTGAACAGTTGTTTAATGACAAAGCATTTATTGAAACATTTGAAGAATTATTGAGGCAATAATGTCCACCACCCTGATAAAGAACGCCTTCGAAAAAGGACTAACCTTCGACGAATTTCTTAAGAAAACAGAAGACTACATAAACGACACCGATACAAACGTACTGGGTGAAGAAGAGAACTTTTACTACGACTATACCAGGCTCAACCTTCAGAGAATGAAGCGCGTAATGAAAACACATCCCGTTCCAGCTGAAGTGGAGGCAAAGATAAAAGCGATTGATACCCCTCAGAACTGGATGATAATCACCGAAAACTGGTGTGGTGACTCAGCTCAGAGTTCGCCTGAATTTCACAAGATGAGCCTGCTTAATAAAAACATTACCCTCCGGGTGGTTGAGCGTGATACCTACCCCGAAGTGATGGACCTTTATCTGACAAACGGCAAAAAGAGCATCCCGATCGTTGTTGCGTTCGACTCAGACTGGAACCAGCTCTGGAAGTGGGGCGCGCGTCCGGCGGTACTTCAGAATCAAATCGATGAGTGGCTTGCAACCGGTGTGGGAAAGGATGAGTGGATCGAGAAGATACACCTCTGGTACGGGAAAAACAGAGGCGCGGAAGTTTATAAGGAATTGAACTCCCTGATGTAATAATTCGTTTAGATTATTATTATATTTCAGTATTGTATCAAACGAAATCAGGAAGAAATGTCAACAGTTGTAAAGTCGGGTCTGCTTCAGTTGCGGGTCGAAAATATAGTACACGAAACACCCGATGCCATATCGATAATACTTAAAGAGACCGGTGGGAAGGAATTCACTTTCAAGCCCGGTCAGTTCCTTACCTTCGTATTCGACCGCGATGGAAAGGAAGTAAGAAGGTCATACTCAATTTTTACGACCCCCGCCCGTCTCCCGGAGATAGGCATCGCGATCAAGCGTGTGCCGGGGGGTTATGTTTCCGATACCAAGCTGGATGACATCAAAGTCGGGGATGTGTTGCCGGCCCTGGTACCAATGGGCAACTTCACCAGAAAAGGAGAGCCGAAGAAAAACCTCCTCTTTTTCGGTGCAGGAAGCGGAATCACACCACTTCTCTCAATCATCGAGGATTCTCTTAGTGATCCAGCAGTGGAACATATCACTCTTAACTACGTGAACAGGGATGAGAAGAGCATAATCTTCAAGGAGAGACTTGAGGAACTGGCGGCCCGGTCGGAAGGAAAATTCGAGGTTATACACCATATTACACGTCCGCTGAACGGCTGGAAAGGAAACCTCGGGAGGATCGACAAGGAGAAAGCCGCCTCGATCTTCGCGGGTCTCTCAAGTGATCTGATGAAGGACTCTGCCATTTACATGTGTGGTCCGGGTGCGATGATGGACTCGATCACTGCCGCCGCCATTGAAGCAGGTTTCGGGAATAAAGAGATCAATCGTGAGTTCTTCTCTCTTTCGATCACGAACGAATCAAGACTCAATATTGACCAGGTTCCACGGGATGTTACAGTTATCACCGGCGGCCGGTCTTATGATCTAACGGTACAACCGAAGAACACAATACTGGAAACAGCCCTGGATGCAGGGATCGACCTCCCCTTTTCCTGCCAGTTCGGTTCATGCAGTTCGTGCATGACGAAGCTTGTTTCAGGTAAAGTGGTTATGCTTGAGCAGACCGCTCTCTCCGATGAGGAGATCGAAAAAGGGTTTTGTCTCACTTGTGTCGGCTACCCTGCAAGTGATAACGTCATTGTCAATTACGATGACCCGCTGCTCGGATAAAATAGAACAATTAAATCCCGCGAAGATGGTAAAAAGGCGCAAAGGTCAGATGATCTTTGTGCCTTTTCCTTTATTGGGAAGGGGTTGTCTCTGAAGAGGGGTCTTCTTCTTTAACGAATGAGAGTACGATGATTCCCACCACAAAGAAGAAAAGAAGAGAGAGAATGGCATAGCGCTGACTGCCTGTGACTGTGCTGATGACACCAAAGAGAACAGGCCCGAGAACTGCTGAACTCTTTCCAAAAAACGAGTAGAACCCGAAGAATTCTGTTTTCTTTTCAGCCGGTGTAAGCTGCGACATCAACGCGCGTGCTATCGACTGACTTGATCCCATCGCGCCTCCGGCGAGGAATCCCACTATATAGAAATATGATTTCTCTGTCACCCAGAACGCCATTGTGGTAGTAAATATCCAGATACCCAGCGTTATCATGAGCGCCTTCTTCCTCCCGATGGTATCCGCGATCACACCGAAAAGTATCGAACCAAGGATCGCAGTCCCCTGCACCGACATGAAGAAGATGATCAACTCACCTTTGGTGAAGCCCAAAGTTGTTGTGGCATAGATCCCCGCGAAAT
>RHKR01000354.1 GCA_008363265.1 Chlorobiota bacterium | reverse complement strand
AATCAAAGCTGCCTATCACGAGATATGTCTCGGTACAAATAGTCCCGGGTGGTAGTTTATCTATTTTCGAAAAAACCCTTCTTTTTCCGTCCTTTCCCGGGTTACCGGCATGGTCATATCCAACATATGATGTAATAACCTTCCAAAGATCTATCATATCTCTGCCGTTAACTATCTCGGCTCGTTTATATGGACCTTCACCTTTTTGCCATCTAAGAGTTATATCACCTTTCTGCATCGGTCTAACAAAAGTTCGTAAGCCAAATGGTTTGCTACTTGAAACCACCGTATCCATTTTCTTTTCGTTTAAGGCCAAAACTTTCCGGATGATTGGCAGCGCATGACCATGCCTGATAAAAGTGTCAAACTCATTGAGTTTTCTGACTATCGAAAACTCATTTCCGTTGTTGATGTTAACTACTTCACAGTCTCCCGGATTTTCTTTGTCCCAAACAAAGTAGCAGATACCTCCGGCGATATCCACTCCCGGAAAACATTCTTGGGCATTTTCAAAGTCAACTATTTTTCTAATTCTTCTGTCATTCAACATCTCTGCCCTAAAATCATCCAGTCCTTTACCCCCGGCAAACCACCTCGATGGAATGATCATTGTCAAGTATCGTGGTTGGAGTAACTTCGCCTGATGAACAAATTTTTGATAGATTGGACCTGCACTTCTGCCGAACCCCCCATCACTCAGCTGATACGGAGGATTACCGATAATAACATCGAACTTCATGTTGAAAAACTCTTCGGGATTGTCTGTGTGAATGAATTGGTAAGCGTATGTTTCGAGCTCTTCGCCGCGGGCATAGACCTCTTCCGAAGCACCGCAGAATGAGCATCTCCCCTCTAGCCAGGTGTGTTCGGTTCTCTCAAAAAGGATGTTCCCCTGCTCGTCTTCGAACCCCTCGACAACGGAATACTGACCATTGGCCGTTTTGGAGCAATAAACACTCCTCCTCGAAAGTAGCGAGGTAAGCTGCGTGATGGCGATACCGTACAACTGGTTCCGGTAGATGTGGTTTATCCTCTCCTGCCGGTCGGGAATCTCATCCTCCAGACCGGTGATCAGCCTTTTGGCTATCTCCCTCAGAAACACCCCCGACTTGCAAAACGGATCGAGGAACCGGGCGTTTTTGTTCCGCCACAATTCTGTAGGGAGCAGATCGAGCATCCTGTTGGCGAGATCGGGCGGGGTAAAAACCTCGTCGTTACTCAGGTTGGAAAGACATGAAAGGACATCGGGATTATAGTTTGTTACCATCATCCGCTCCGATTTTAAGGAAGTGTTGCAGGGGGAATTCAGCCACCGGCGTGGGGAGAAAAGCGCGGTCGCCCAGATCGGAGAAGAGGTTCTCCTCCTCCATCGGCTGACTTTCAAGCAGGTTCGCCATCGTGAAGTCGCGCCGTTTTATCATGCCGTCTTTCACGGCACTCCATTCAGAAAAGATTATCGGCCGGTGGGTGTCATCAGGTGTTTTTAGATTGAGGGCGTCGCCCCAAAGGATGTTTCGATTGAGGATAAAAGCGGCAGTACGGATGCAGGCAGTGTCGCAATCGCTTCCGAAGTGCTGATAATATGAATTAGTGTATATCCCGAGGAGTCTTTCCCGGCACTCGGTAACATTATCGGTGAGTATCTCGATGCCGTAAATGCTCGAAACCGCTATGATCGAGTAGAGCTCCCACTCCTTTTGGCTGTTGCGGTATCGCCCCGACACCACTTCCAGCTTCCTCCGGAGTATCTCGGCGAGGAAATTCCCCGTGCCGCACGCCGGCTCCAGAAAACGGGATTCGATCCTCTCCGTCTCCTGCTTCACCAGGTCGAGCATGGCATTCACCTCCCTTTCGGAAGTGAAAACCTCTCCATGATCCGCCACCCGTTTTTTCGATTTAACCTGTTTATTGCTCATTCCTGAAGGTTCAAACCCTGTTTATTTGCTGAGCGTAAAATACGGTTTTATAGATTAACCGCAAAGTCCACCGCCCCGGTGTGGTCCGCCGCGGCGGATTGGGATGGAGGGTTTGGGGTGAAGGTATTACAAAATTTACAGACATTGCGCCCCTACAGGGCGCTGAGATTAGGGGGATGCGCATCTCAATCCTCGCGCTTACGCACGAGGCTACCGTATTCGGCCCGCCCGGGCGGGCCCTCTGCGCTAAAGCGTCTGCGGTATTTTTCTACCAACATAGCACCCCTACAGGGCGCCGACCCGCGAAGCGGGAATCCTGTCGATCCTGTTCAATCGTGTCCATCGTGTTCAAAAACCATCCTGCTAATCCCATAATCCTGTAAATCCTGATTCAGACAATAGCACCCCTACAGGGCGCTGAGATTAGGGGGATGCGCATCTTAATCCTCGCGCTAACGCACGAGGCTACCGTATTCGGCCCGCCCGGACGGGCCCTCTGCGCTGAAGCGACTGTGCTATTTCCCACCAACTTTGTGGTTCTACACAATCCCACCGCCGGCGACAAGCCGGAGAAAACCGATAACAACGGCAATTGCGCAGAGGATCGCGCCGGTGTTCGCCCTGCCACGGGCTGAAGTCGATGAGGAATTGGAAGCCACCAGACTTATGATCAAACCGATGAGTGAAAATGGAATGTTCATCCAGTTCAAACTGCCCAGACACGGAAAGAACGCGATAACCAGACCGATCATTGCCAGAATACCCCAAATCAGTGAAATTGTTGCCATTTTAACCTCAATTTTTATGTTTGTTAATGAGTCGAAACAAGAAAAAGAACGAATAGATAGAGTTACTCAGAAAAATTGTATAAAGAGGAAGCCCGGCTCTATTGAGAGTCCAGGCTGATGAGAAGTCAAAATTTGAAATGGCGATGAATGACCGGGTCATGCCGCACATCGAACATTCCTGACCGCTTTGCAGTATCGAGATACATACTGGTGAGAGTTGTAAACCAAGGGAATCGAAAAAGGAGAGAAGTAAAACAAACCCCGAAATGAGGCCCGTAACCATAAATAATCCGCGGATCACCGGAAAATCGTTATCCGCTATTATCCGCGTCATCTGCGTGATCCGTGGTCAATTAAACAAAAATTGGTGGAGGTGGCGGGAGTCGAACCCGCGTCCGAAGTTGTGTCTCAGTGGATATGCTACGCACATAGTCAGACTTTTTGTTTCATTCCGCTTGCTCCATCCGACAGGATCTCGCGGCTAATATCCGGTGAGAGGTTCGCCTTTCCTACCCGGAGATCGGATCAGCTATCGTACCTAAGCGACGATCGTTACAGAACGGATACGAGCATTCTGCAGGATCGGCTACCTAATTAAATTAGGCGGCGAGGGCGTAAGATTCGCCAGTTATTTTTTTTACCGCTGTTTAACGTGTCTGCGGATAACACGGTACGCAATCCAAGGCTCCAAACAACCCCGTCGAAGCCAATTTCACCCCCATAAAAGGTGTGTTTTAGTTTATTTTTCCCATTTTACGTCGTCATGTCCGCTAACCCGGTTCTCGAGTCTGGCAGCCATGAAGAGAAAATCAGAAAGTCTGTTCAGAAATATAACGATATTTTGGTTTATCTCCTCTTCGTGCATCAGGTGAATCCCGCCGTGGTGGGTCAATTCGACCGAGAATCCCGCATAACGACTGCGATCCCGCTCGATCTTGTCCCCACCGTGCAGCAACATGAGTGATTGCGCCCGCCCGGAGAGCGCCGCCACACCGGCTCGAGCTGCCTCGCGCCCCAGGTC
>RHKR01000353.1 GCA_008363265.1 Chlorobiota bacterium | reverse complement strand
GGATATCCGGTCACTGGGTGGCGGTGTGTTCATGCTCGTTGGCGGTGGCGGACAGATATTCAGGTCTCAGGATGGAGGCAGGGAATGGCGCAGGATAGATGTTAACCTGACATCCCCCCTGATTGCAGTCCGTTTCAATACCGCGACCACGGGAGTGATCATCTCGAACACTGGTGACATCCTCCGGAGTGAGGATGGCGGTGAGAGCTGGAAATATCAGCCTGCAGTGGCCGGAAGTCTCATCAACTCGGTTACATCAGGGAAAGCAAGACTTTATATGGCAGCCTCCGGCGGAGCGTTGCTTTACATGAATTTTTAGACGGAATTGAATTGGACAAATTTATAATTAAAGGCGGCAAAGTTCTTAACGGGAAAGTGAAAGCCGGTGGCGCGAAGAACGCCTCGCTAGCGCTTATTCCTGCCGCGCTTCTCGCTTCGGGAACATCGAAGCTTTTTAACACGCCGGCCCTGAATGATGTTTATACCATGCTCAAACTGGTTCGGCACCTCGGTGTTGAAGCCACATTTGAGAATGATACCATAACCATGGATACAGCCGGAGTCTCTGTACTTGAAGCACCCTATGAGAATGTAAAGAAGATGCGCGCTTCGGTGTATGTGCTCGGTCCGCTTCTGGCCCGGCATGGTTACGCGAAGGTTTCACTGCCGGGCGGATGCGCCTGGGGGCCAAGACCGATAAACCTGCACATTGAAGGCCTTAAGAAACTCGGTGCCCACATCGATCTTGTTGACGGTTATATCATTGCAAAGGCCAAGCGGCTGAAGGGTAACCGGATCAATTTCGATGTTCCTTCTGTCGGTGCCACCGGTAATCTCCTAATGGCCGCCGTTCTCGCCAAGGGTGAAACGATCCTTAACAACGCGGCGATGGAACCGGAGATCACCAATCTTGCAGAGATGCTGCAGGGGATGGGGGCAAAAATTGAAGGCATCGGAACCCCTATACTCCATATTCAGGGTGTTGACTCCCTGGGTTCTGTTGATGTTCATACGATCCCTGACAGAATTGAGGCGGGTACTCTTCTTCTTGCAGGCGCGATAACGGGTGGCAGAGTGACTGTTGAGGCTACAAATCCGCTCCACATCTACTCGGTCATTGCAAAGATGGAAGAGAGTGGTGTTAAACTGATCTATGACGACACTTCCGTGAGCGTGGACGCGACAGGTATCAGACCTGAAGCGATCAATGTTACAACAGGTCCGTTCCCCGGATACCCAACTGACATGCAAGCTCAATGGATCGCTTACATGGCGATTGCCAAGGGGGTATCAACCGTTACCGATACGATCTACCGCGACCGGTTCACGCATGTTCCAGAGCTCGCGAGGCTTGGTGCAGCGATCGAGGTGAAGGACAACTCGGCAGTTGTGAAAGGGAGCAAGAAGCTCAGCGGTGCAAAAGTGATGTCGACCGACCTCAGAGCGAGCGCCAGTCTTGTACTCGGCGGGCTTGCAGCGCACGGAACTACAGAAGTGTTGAGGATTTATCACCTCGACAGAGGCTACCAGCGCCTTGAGGAGAAGCTGCGGGATCTCGGAGCAGAGATTGAACGAGTCCCGGGTACTGAATATTAAAAGTGTCCTGAAGGAGTTCCTGTTATCTTCTTCCGGGGTACTGATCCCTGTGAACCTCATCTTTCTGTTTGTGCCGGTTCTCCGGTATTTCAGCTATGAAACCGCGGTTTTGAATGGAGTCCTGATAACTTTGTTGTCGGGACTTCTTTATTTTAAGCACTCATCAGAAGATGTAGGGCGTGCCGCTTTTATTAAACAGGTGTTACTGAGCCTTCTTGTACCTGCTTTTCTCTACCTGATATTCCACCTGTTAAGAGGCGACTGCAGTTTCATCAGCGGACTGAAGTATTATCTTCTATTCACTGTTACCGCCCCGGTGGTTGGTGCAGGAATCGCCGCGCTGGTGCTGTTGACAGGTTTGAAGTATAAAAAGGCATTTTTCCTGATAATTTTTATTTTACTACTGTTCAACTGGGTTATCGACTTCTACCTCTACCCTCAGTTTTACCTCTACAATTCGATATTCACATTCTACCCCGGTGTCATTTATGATGAATTTATTCCCGTCAAAGAAAAAATGATCTTTTACCGGTTGGGAATTGTAGCCGTCTCACTCGCTCTGGTGATCCTGGAGCAAAAAATGAGGGAAGAGGCGATGATGAAGAGGTTCTGGTGGGGGATGATAATAATGATTGCAGTTCCGGCATTGTCATGGTCGGTCTCCAATTCAGCCGGACTCATAAACATGAAAAATGCTATGACCCGTGAGTTCCGTGACAGTATTATCACAGCGCATTTCTTCATTCTTTCTGAAGAGAAGCTTTCTCCGACCGAGCGTTACCTTGTGGCGGTCTCACACGAGATATATTATAATCAGCTTGCAGAACAATACGGGGTGGAGCCGAAGCGGACACTGGAGTCGATCATATTCAAAGATATTGCTTCCAAAAAGCGGCACCTCGGGGTGGAGAATGCCGATGTTGCCAAACCATGGCAAGGGGTGGCCTTCACTACAAGAGGCAATCTGGAGAACACACTAAAACACGAACTGGCACATCTTTTCACGGCTGAGTTCGGGTGGGGACCGTTCAAGGTCGCGGCGTGGTTCGATCCGGGTCTGATCGAAGGTTCCGCCACAGCCGGCGACGGTTTCATCGGAGGGTATGATATTGATGAGTTCATGTCGGCTGTTCAAAACTCGAAATACAAGGTTGACCCGCTTGATATCTTCCCCGGGTTCTCATTTTTTGATGTCAATCCTTCACTCGCATACGCCTTAAGCGGATCACTTTCAAGATTTTTAATTGAAAAATACGGGAAAGTGAAATTCAGAGAGTATCACGCCACAGGTGATGCTGAAACAGTTTACGGTAAACCGGTTGAAGATTTGCTTGCCGGGTGGGCGAAGGAGACAGAAGGTGTGCAGTCGGATATAACACCCGAAATCCTCGATTTCTTCCTTGAGAGGCAGCCCCTGACAAGAAAAAGCTGTCCGAGATATTTTGCTGAGACGATGACAGAAGCCGCAAAACTGATCAGTGCGAAGAAATACCGCGAAGCCGCGGAGGTTTATGGGAGCATACTTAATTCGAACGATTCATTCGACGCCTTTTCGGGGCGTACAGCCGCGCTGGTTCTTGCCGGTGATGTGAATGAAGCGCTCGCCGGTTTGAGAGCCTACAGAGTCGACGGCAGAAGTTACAGCATCCGGACGAGATATCAACTACTCCTCTTCAGGGTTGCCACTCTTACAGGCGATACTGCTTTAGCTAGAAAAGCTGATCTATGGCTCAGTAACGGGAAGCAACCCGCCTTCATCACCGCCGGGCACAGTTTTGCTGCTCTCCTGCTGAAGCACGGGCAAAACCCATTCCTCTACAACACCATGCCACCCGATGAGCGGCTAAGACTTGCGTCCCGGCTGGCTGAGGAAACGGGCGACACTTCCGCATTTGAGGAGGCTGTCGATCTCGCTTACCGTCTCTTGTTACCTTTTTCCCCATCGCCCGGTCTGAAGAGGTACATTGACGGACTGACACCAACAGGTAAACTGAAACTTTGCACGGTTATGGCGCGTGCAAATGAGCCTGCGGCGGTAACTGAAATACTCGCGACCGTGGATCAAAAAACGCTCCCTTTCGCCCGTGAAAGGTTGAAATATCGTATATTTAAGGCTGTATTTGAAAAATAAACC
>RHKR01000352.1 GCA_008363265.1 Chlorobiota bacterium | reverse complement strand
TGCTGCTAAGATAACAAAGGTTGAGGTCTTTATCGCCGTCACCGTCAACATCAAAAAAGAAAGGTGCTGTGAAGTGCTTCATTTCAAGGCCGGAAGGATTGAAAATTCCCTTCATTTCCTGCCAGTTTTGTCCATACACTGAATACGCCAGTGCGAGAATACAAAATATCTGTCGCATAATATTTCCTGAATTAATAAAAATTTGCGTTGTAATTTATTAATTTTTTCGTAACTTAAGTTCATACAAGATTGAAAATATATTATCGTAACAATTAAAATACATGGTGAACAAACAATAAAATAAGAGGCAGGTGATGGTAGATGATAAGTCTAAACAGGAGATATCAAAACGTTTGAGGTATTTTGCTCATATGCGCTTCGGCAGCATGAAGGAACTCGCCGCCAATCTGGGGGTTACTTCCAGCACTTTATCTCAATACACAACCGGGAAAAGCATCCCCGGAAACACAATGCAGGCCCGCCTGCGTGATATAGGATGCGATATTGAATGGCTGATGACCGGCGAAGCAAGCGTGGTTCAGTCAGATGAAGTTTCGTTCTCTCAGGAGTTCAAAAAGATCAGGAAGGAGTTTTCCACATTGATGCGGGAATACAACAACTTCAATAAACGGCTCCAGAGAGTTGAATCCCTTCTTTTTACTCTTACAGAAGAATACAAGCTCCCTTTTACTGATCGAGAGGAACAGGAAAGAAGCGTCTGAGCGTGTGATCTGTCACCCGGACCCGTGCTGAATACTTACAAGGATTTTAAATAAAAAAAGGTTGCCTTCATCAGACAACCTTAAATAAGTGGAGATACGGGGATTCGAACCCCGGGCCTTTTCATTGCGAACGAACGAAAAACTTCGTTTTTGTGGTGTAAAGATACGAAAGATCTACTGATTTTTGGTCGTGGGAGATTTATCGCTTACCGGTATTTTCACTTTTACCGCGCCTGCTTTCCTGAATTTAAACACGAGATCGTGCTTATCACCCTTCTTTATATCCTGTTTCAGTTTTATCAGCATGATGTGGAGGCCACCCGGCTTCATCTCCACGGTTTTCTTTGCCGGAACAACCAAATAATCGATCTTCCTCATCTTCATCTTGCCGTCTTTTTCATACGATTCGTGAATTTCCACCACCTTCGATAGCCCAGATTCAACCGCATAGAGGGTGTCAGCTTTGTCGCTATTGTTCATTATTTTCGCAAAAACTGCTGTGTTCATTCCCTCCCCGTTGGGCCGCATCCATGCTTCGGATATCCCGACCTTGGGAGCGGTAAGTGAAACAATAAACAGAGTTGCCAATATATTAAATGTCATCATTTGAGTTTGCCTATGTCGTTTACAATTTCTTCAATGTTCGCTTTGCTGCCTGAATATTCCTTTCGCAGAAACCCCCACTGATCGATTAGCGAAATACGGTCAGTGTGAGTGAAGAAATATGAAAGATCGCCCTCTATCACCGTTGAATCTTCAGGGACAGCAACAATTCGCATTACCGTCATAACAGAATCAGTTACTTTTTTATCACCGGTAAGAAATCTGAAGTTCTTTTCATTGATCTCTCTCAAACCTGCAAATTTTTTCAATAAGGCCACTGAATCCCTTTCCGGATCAAATGTGACCGCAACAAATACAACGTCATCACCACCGCCATTTTTCGCGATCGCATTTTGAACCAATTGCATGTTATTTACTGTTAATGGACATATATCAGGGCAATGAGTAAAGATAAATCCGGTGACCAATATCTTTCCCTCAAACTCAGTGGGGAAATCCACCTGCCGGCCATCCTGGTCGATCAGTTTAAAAGAAAAACCCTTCAGATTTTCATTTAATTCGAACTCACTTTTACAGCCGGAAGTGTAAATTGAAAGGATCAGAACGGATAGACTGACCGTTACTTTAAATGTTTTTTGAATTTTCATATTCAAATATCAAGAATTTGAAGATATATTAAAAGTCGGATATTTTAATATTTATGCTTCGCTGCAATTAATAATTTATTTAAACAGATTATATTCATTCCGGAATTTATCGATTTCATAATATCAGGTAAAGACAATGAGCACACAATGGCATTCCCTTAAATCAGATGAGACAATGATGAAGCTGGGTACTCATCCGGAGGGACTGAGTACCACCGAACTGGAAGAAAGAGTAAAAAAATACGGTTATAATGAACTGGAAGAAAAAGCAGCCGTCTCCCCCCTGGCACTTTTTATTTCACAATTTAAAAGCCTGCTGATCATAATTCTTTTTGCCGCTGCGGTTATCTCACTTGTATTAGGCAAGATTCCCGAAGCAGTTTCCATCATCACAATAGTGATCTTTGCGGGTGTTCTTGGATTTATCCAGGAATTCCGTGCAGGGAAGGCCTTGCAGGCTCTTAAGAAAATGGCCGCTCCACTGGCTATCGTGGTTCGTGACGGCAAGGAACAGGAAATCCCCTCCAGGGAGCTCGTCCCCGGAGATATAATCAAGATCGCAATGGGTGCCAAGATCCCCGCCGACGCCAGGATAATCAAGTGTGCAAATCTGAAGGTTGAAGAGGCAGCACTCACCGGCGAATCAGTCCCCGTTGATAAACACACCGATCCTGTTGAAGGAAACGATATCCCGCTGGGTGACCGGAATAATATACTCTTTGCCGGTACGGCGGTCTCCTTCGGACGCGGTACTGCTGTTGTAGTTGCAACCGGAATGCAGACTGAATTCGGTAAGATAGCAGCTATGCTTCAGAACACCGAGGATGAAAGAACCCCGCTTCAGGTTAATCTCGATCAGCTCGGCAAGAAACTCGGCATCTTCGCGATCGCCCTGGCTGCAGTAATGTCGGTATTCCAGCTTGTAAAGATATTTTCGGCCGGTCCGCTGACAACTGACAGCGTAATGGAGATTTTCATCTGGGGCGTGGCACTCGCAGTGGCCGTCATCCCGGAAGCACTTCCCGCGGTAGTGACCATTTCACTCGCCCTCGGTGTGCGTAGAATGGTTAAAAGAAAAGCTCTGATACGCAAACTCCCCGCGGTTGAGACTTTAGGCGCAACCAACATCATCTGCTCTGACAAGACCGGTACTCTTACCCAGGATGCCATGACGATCAAGAAGATGTATGCAGGTGGTGCCGTTTATACTGTAACCGGAAATGGTTACAAACCTGAGGGGAAGATACTCAAAGGCGAGACTGAGGTAACCACCCTCGATGATCCCCCACTTGCACATCTCCTTCAAAGCGGAGTTCTTTGTAACGACACGAAGCTTACCAAAGAGGACAACGAATGGGAGATCATCGGTGACCCAACCGAAGGAGCCATTGTTGTTGTTGCTGAAAAGGCCGGAATAAGCAACACCACATTCAAGGGCGAGAACCCAAGGCTTTATGAGATCCCCTTTTCTTCTGAAACAAAGAAAATGACCACCGTCAATAAAAGTGAAGACGGACTTATTGTTTCATCCAAAGGTGCCCTCGAAATGCTCCTTTCAGAGTGCAAATACATCTACTCATCATCTGGTATCCGTGAATTGACGAACGGCGATGTGGATGAGATCAACAAGCACTACAAGACTTTTGCGTCTGATGCACTCAGGGTTCTGACCATCTGTGGAAAAAAGATGGAGATGGACATCGATTCTTTCAAAACCATTGCTGAAGAAGCAAATGAGAAAGAACCTGTCAGGGAAGACCTGGCGAAGATCATCGAATCAGATCTTGTTTTCTATGGACTCGTTGGCATGTTCGATCCTCCCCGTGAGGAGGTCAAGGCCGCTATAAAAGTCTGCGACAAAGCCGGAATAAGACCCATAATGATCACCGGCGACCACAAAGATACTGCAGTCGCTGTGGCAAAGGAACTTGGTATCCTGAAGCATGGCGGAGCCCTTTCAGGTCAGGAGCTTGACAAACTGACTGATGAAGAATTCATAGATAGCGTTGAGAGTACCGACGTTTACGCGAGGATATCACCCGCGCATAAACTGAAAATCGTTGAAGCCTTGATGCGCAAGGGCAACATCGTGGCAATGACGGGTGACGGGGTGAACGACGCTCCTTCACTGAAAAAAGCGAATATCGGTGTGGCAATGGGTATTACCGGAACAGATGTAAGCAAGGAAGCCGCCGACATGATCCTGACCGATGACAACTTCTCATCGATCGTTTCTGCTATCGAAGAGGGCCGTTCAATTTTTGAGAACATCAGAAAATACCTGGTCTACCTTCTTAGCGGTAACCTCGGAACAGTTTTCGGTATTCTGATAACATTCTTCCTTGGTTATTCGCTCCCGATCAATGCAGTGCAGATCCTGTTCATCAACTTCATTATGGACGGTCTCGTTGCCATTGCCCTGGGAGTTGAACCGCCGGAGCCCGGCATAATGGACCGCAAGCCGAGAAGAACAAAGGAAGGTATCTTAAACAATATCGCGATGCGTTCTATAGGTGTTCTGAGCGTGTGGATAGCTATCATTACAACGGCGTCTTATGTATTCGCTCAGGAGGTTGTAGTGCATCCTGAGGGGATGACAGAGGATATGATTAATAAAGAGGCATCAACTGTCTTCTTTATTACTCTTCTGGCGGCCAGAT
>RHKR01000351.1 GCA_008363265.1 Chlorobiota bacterium | reverse complement strand
GCCCTCAACTCCGGTGTTTCAGGTTCAGCCGATGTAATTCTCATCCCTGAGATACCTTACGAGATCGAGAAAGTGGCTGATTTCCTGAAAGGAACTTTCACAGAGGAGAAAGATTACGCTATCGTGGTGGTCGCAGAAGGGGCCTTCCCAAAAGACGGTTCATATGCGGTCATCGAGAAAGAAGCCGGTAAAGCTGAAAGACTTGGAGGCGCAGCCGACAAAGTGGCTGCTGCTCTTCAACACCTCACAGGCAAGGAAGCCAGGGTTGCAATCCTGGGTCACCTCCTCAGAGGCGGAAGTCCTACAACTTTCGACAGACTTCTGTCACTCCGCTTCGGTGCGGCTGCAGTTAGAGCTCTGGAACAGGGATATTCAGGTGTCATGGTTGCCCATCAGGTACCGAAAATGATCTATATCCCGATCGAGGAAGCCATAGGCAAGATGAAACTTGTTGATCCCGAAGGTGAAACGGTCGTCACCGGCCGTGAACTCGGCATCTGCTTCGGCGACTGATAAACCGGTTCAGTTATAAAAAATTAAAGGCTGTCGTTTACGGCAGCCTTTTGTTTTTTATCTCACTTCAACAAATTCAACTTTATGATTCGGGATGACACACCGTCCTCGGTAATGAAATCCAATCTCGCAAAATAAACACCTGAAGATAACCCTGAGGCATCAAACAAATAACTGCCTCTGCCGGATGGTGTAAAACCCAAATACTCAGATGACATAACTTGACCTAATGCATTATAAACGAACAAGTTAACATCCCCGTCCTGAGGCAACGTCCAGCTTATGGTCGTAACAGGATTGAAAGGATTCGGATACGCGTTCTCAACTCTGAAATCAGAGGGCAATCCGGATTCTCTTACACTGACAGGTGCCTGTTTGAATACGAACTTCGCTAACACAGGTATATGGTCGGAAGCGTAATGGAGGGCATTAGCAATAGTCTGACCTACAGCAGTGTTTGATGGTCTATTGATGGAATCATTGTAATGCTGGCCGTCATTGCCGTAGGCAACTGTTGTATTCCTTATATACTCGACTCCACCTGTGTCAGAGATAGCCTGCGAGAAGAGTATCATATCAAACCGGTCATCCATGCCGCCTGTTGTACCACCTTCAAAAGATCTGGTTCTCGGAGATTGAGTGTGATGGATAGCGTACTGCGATTGATTCCAGGTACCTGTCATTACGATCGGATCTATCAAGTGTCCTTCGGTTCCGGCGGTAACGGCACGGAGTTTCTGATACGCTACTTCTGTTGAACCATAGATGTTGAAATCTCCACAAACGATGAAGTTTCGCCCTGCCGGCCAGGTATTGGTTATATTTCTGATCGCATCCACTTCCCTTCCTCTTTGTGCCTGATCGGCTGAGGTGTTGCTCGCCTTTAGGTGCACCGAGAAGATGAACAGAGTATCCCCGGTGATCCGGTGCCTGATCTGGAAAAGGTTGATATCCCTCAATTCCGTGGGTACCCTGGTGTTGCTTAGAAAGTCAAACTTGGTGGAATCAAAGAATATTCCGTTATCAGTATCAGGCCCATCAAGCCATGCACCTTTGTTGTAGTTCGGAGAGACAGTTTTCAAAACATTAACGAGGAATCCGTCAATACCGATCTGTGAAGTAACCTCCTGTATCACAAGTACGTCAGGCCTTACCGCGTTCATGGTCACCTTAAAATGGTTGTTCCTCGCGGCTGAGGTGGTGCCGGGATAGTTCAGGATGTTGTATGTCATAAAAAGGATGGTATCCTGCGCTGCCGGTGAAAACGAAAGGGTTAACAGAAGAAAGAGAACCTGAAATTTTTTCATATTATCTGCTTTTTGTAAATAAACTTGTATAAAATTACTTTTGCATCTTAAAAAAGAGTTCCTTGGCAGTTGGCACAGGAAGCTCGCATACTGAATTGCTGCAGAGATAGAAGAAACAGCCGTTCTCACCGGGTGTCATTTCTGCAGTGAAAGGAGCAAGTTGGTCGATCATTTTGGTGTTTTCTTTATCTTTTAAGATCACTGAAACATTTGAATAGGCCGGTTTTGCCAACTCAACCAATGCTGCCTTAATTTCGGAATTATCCCTCTCTCCAACAATAACAAGCTCATATGAGCGGTAAAGTAGAGGTTCTAGTGCCGCGAGGAAAAATGAGTGCGCGAAAGGTGCTTTTTCGATGTTTGGATAAAATCCTCTGATAAGGTCATTCGCCACGCTGAAATACTCATCATTTCCGGTATAGTGAAAAAGAGAGAGGAGTACTTTCAGCATTACGGAGTTTCCGGAAGGCATCGCCCCGTCATACACGTCTTTCCACCTTGCAGGAAGAGCTTCTGCTTTCTCAGAAGAGAAGTAGAATCCTCCGTGTTTTTTATCTTTGAACTGATGAAGGAGCACACCTGTATAATGAACTGCAAGTTCCAGATATTCCACGTTGAATGTCGCCTTGTACAGTTCGATCAGTCCGAGGGAATAGAACGCATAATCATCGAGGAATCCATCGATGCCGGCTTCACCCTCCCTGTACCTGTGAAGAAGTTGACCACCAACAACGAGTTTATTCTCAATAAACCGGGAAATTAAAACAGCTTCGTCGATGTAATCCTGATTCTTCGCATAGCGACCGGCTCTTGCAAGTGCGGCCATAAGCAATCCGTTCCAATCAGTAAGTATCTTGTCATCAAGGTGCGGACGGATCCTTTTTACCCTTTCTTCGAGCAGTTTTCCTTTGAAATATTCAACCCTTGCCTCAAGTTGTGAAAGTTCAATATTCATCCTGGATGCCATAGTCGCAAGAGGTTCAGGAAGGTAGATAACATTTTCTCCCGTGAAACCTCCTCTTACCCGGTCAACGAAATTACCGTGCTCCTCGATTGGGAAAATAGTTTGAAACTCATGGAATTCATCTCCAAGAAGTCCCTTCAACTCGTCAAATGTCCAGACATAGAATTTACCTTCTTCACCTTCACTGTCTGCATCCTCGGCGCTAAAAAAGCCCCCTTCCGGTGAGCGCAATTCCCTTTTAATATAGCCGAAAATGCCGGCTATAACATCGGAGTGAAAACTGTTCCCGGTGATCTTCATCGCTTCTGCATATGCGTAGATCAGCATTGCCTGATCGTAGAGCATCTTTTCGAAGTGTGGCAGGCGCCACTCCTCATCGGTAGAGTAGCGGTGGAAGCCGTCTCCAAGATGATCATAAATTCCGCCAAGTCTCATTGATATCAGCGTCATTTCCGCCATTTCAAGAGCTTTCGCCTCACCCGTGTTAACGAAGTAATGCAGCAGAAACATTAAATTATGCGGCGAAGGGAACTTGGGGGATGAACCGAAACCTCCATGAAGCGAGTCGTATCTTTCGTTGAACTGGTTAAAAGCCTCGTCGAGCAAATCCGTTGAGACCGTTGCATGATCCTTGTTCTCCGGAACCTCATTCAGAGCACTTGTTATCTGCTCAGCCGAGGCTTCGATCTCATTTCTTCTGGTACTCCAAAGTGATGTTACCTTGTCCAGAAGGTCGATCAACCCGGTCCGGCCGTATCTTGTTTCTCTTGGGAAGTATGTCCCTGCAAAGAACGGCTTTTTGTCGGGTTTCAGTATCACGGTCAGGGGCCAGCCGCCACTTCCGGCGATCATCTGACAAACTGCCATATATATCGAGTCGATATCGGGCCGCTCTTCCCTGTCAACCTTTACAGGAACAAAATTGGTGTTCAAAAGAGAAGCAACCACAGGGTCTTCAAAAGATTCCC
>RHKR01000350.1 GCA_008363265.1 Chlorobiota bacterium | reverse complement strand
CCCGAAGTGTATCACTTTCTCGCGGCTTATTACTTCCAGATAAAAATGACCGCACACGCCGCGGAACATATCGAGACAGCCATCAGTCTTGGTGCAACGATGACGGGCACATGGGAACTCGGTGCGATGATCTATGAGAAAATGAAGGATATGAGCCGTCTTGAGAGGCTTTGCAGAAAATATATTGCTGAGGATAATGAGCCCTCACCGGTTATATTCAACGCGCTCGCTCGTGCGGTTCTTGAAAAGAACAAATACTCCGAAGCCGAGGGCTACCTGAGATCATCCCTCGCCATTGACCCAAATGACCGGGATACTATTGAACTTATGAATATGCTGAACAAAAAAAGGGACGACGATCTTGTTAAAGATATTTAAACTTGTCATCCTCTCCGGTATCCTTTTCTGCGGTGTTTACGCCCAGACAGGATATGAAGTGCAGGAAGATTCATACAACATCGCTGTGCTTCTCCCTTTTACCGACAAGGGGAAGCCTTACCTTGAACGCCGTTCTTATCAGGTGCTTGAAGGCATCAAGTACGCGGTACACCTCCACAACAAAACCAGTGATAAAAAAATCGGACTCTTCATCAGGGATACCCGCGCCGACAGCAGCTGGATCGCGGAATTGAAAAAGGAAGTGCAACACTTCAGGAATCTGAAAGGTATCATCGGCTCGACCACCAGTCAGGATTCGAAAGACCTGATTTCGGTCTTTGCCGACATGGGACTGCCGATCATCTCACCCACCGCCACAGATGAGACCCTCCCTCAGCTTGCCCCGGTTGTGCTTCAGGCTAATCCCACATTCTCCACCCGCGGAAAGATAATGGCAAATTTTGCCAAGAATTTTCAGGGGAACTCCCGTATCGGGATCATCTACAACAAAGACGGTTATTCGGCACTGCTCGCCGAGAGTTTTAAAGAGGAGTTCGAACGGCTCGGTGGAAAGGTTACATTCACAAAAACCTACACCACTAAAGAACTACGGGATGAGAAACTTAAGTCGATGGTGAAAGATGTCGATAAAGCATCGGACAACATCGACGGGCTATATATCCCCATCAGTGACGTGAACCATGCCCATGCCGTAAGTGATCAGTTTGAAGAACTGGTGTTTACCAAACATGTCTACGGCAATCAGGACTGGCTCCTGAGCGATATATTCGGAAACCCGGCCCCGTTTCTCTCCGCGATCTATGTCGACTCTGATTACTTCGTTGATATATCCGAACCGGGGTATCAAAAACTCAACACGGAGTTTTACGGGATCACACGGTTTTTGTTCGACCGTAACCCCCTCTACGGGTATGATGCCGCAACGATGTTCATAAAACTTCTCGAGAAGAACAATTTTGATACATCTGCGCTCATGAATGAGATAGCCGGCGGAACTGATCACGACGGGCTCAAGGGTAAGATCGTTTTCGATGCCAGACGGACGAATCTCTCACTGAACATTCTCCAGTATACACTGGGCAGATTCAGCCTTTTCTTTAAATTGAAAATATAAAGGCCGATGACTCTTAAAAACCACCCTAAAGACGAGCAACCCAGGGAAAAGGCCGCGAAACATGGAATAAATGCCCTCTCCGACTCTGAATTGCTGGCGATAATCCTGCGGACCGGTACCAAAGGCAAGAATGTCCTCGACCTCGCGCGTGAAATGCTCGAAAAATCCGGCGGGTTTAATGAACTTGCTGCAAAATCTGACGGTTATTTTAAGAATGAGTTTCACGGGGTGGGAAAAGACAAAGCCATTACGCTCTCCGCTCTTTTCGAGATCGCGAAAAGGGTGCAGACTTCTGACAAAAATTACCTGAGCGGAAGGATATCTTCTCCCGATATAATCGCCGAGCACTTCATACGTTACCTTAAAAACGAACCTGTCGAAAAGTTCATGGTTGCTTTCATCTCCACCGGTGGAAGAGTAATAAAGATCGAAGAATTATTCAGCGGCTCCCTCGAGAGTAGTCTTGTCGATGTCAGAGAGATCATAAAGAGATGTCTCGATCACAACGCAAAGTCGATAATTATCAGCCACAACCATCCGAGTGGTACTCCGGAGGTTAGTGTTGAAGACAGAAGAGTGACAAAGAAGATCCGTGAAGCGTGCAATATCTTCAATATCAAGCTTCTTGACCATATAATTGTAGCCGGAACGAAATTTGTCAGCTTTTCGAACCTGGGAATATTAAATATCGATTAAATTCGTAATTTAGAAGCCCGATTCGTTTTTTTTTCGTATCTTTACAATATTTGATTTTTTAATAATTTCGAAAACAACACAAAAAAAGAAGGAGAGAAGCCTATGAAGCTAGGAAAAATGCTGGCTGTAGTCGGTTTATCGACAGTATTCTTTGCAGGTTGCTGCAGCGTCAGTGATCAGGAATACGCAGCTCTAGATGCTCTTCAGAACTCTGTTAATCAGAAGCAATCCACCATATCACAGTTGAATGGAAAGAAAGCCGACATTAACAAGCAGATCGCAGACAAACAGAAGAAACTGGAAGAATGCAATCAGCTGAAGAACACAGTTAACTCTAATTTGCAAAAAATTCAAAAGTAACAGGAGAGACAAAGATGAAATTTTCAATGAAAATTGCTGCTTTCGCTTTGGTTGTTCTCTCCGGTACGCTTTTTGCCCAGAGAGACCTTAGCTGCGATCAGTACAAAGCCAAAATGGATTCACTGAAAGCAGTTGAACTCAACCTCAGCTCGCAAGTTGATCAGCTCAATAAAGACGTAACCAACCTGCAGAAACAGCTGGATGGTATTCAGAGCTATGAAGACTGTATGGATGACCTTTATAAATCACTCGATGGCAACGCTTCTGACGTTTCAGTTTTTGCGATGAAAGTCAACGAGCTTAAAGGCAAGATCGAAAGAAGAGAAGAACCATATTCAGCAAGAGAAGCTGAACTGAAAGAGCTCCAGAAAAATAAATTCTCGGCTCTTCCTGAGTTCTACAACACACTTCACGTTTATCTTCCTGACCTGATGGCTAAATGGAAAAAGGATCTCGATGTTATCGTGGTTCCTGATACCAAACAGTACACAGTAGTTAAAGGTGACTGCCTCTGGTGCATCGCTTCAAGAGATGAATACTACGGAAAGGGTGCCGCTTGGCCCGCTATCTGGAGAGCAAACCAGGAAGTTATCGGAAACAATCCTGACCTTATCTTCCCGAACCAGGTTTATACAATTCCTAGCCTGACCGCCGATGAGATCAATCAGGTATCGAAGATGGGAAGAAACTACAAACCGGCTCCCTAACAGTCGATTTGTTCTCTGATCATTTTTCAGAATGATTTCTATGAAGCCCTTGATGCGGAAGCATTGAGGGCTTTTTATATTTCAAGACCAATATCAGGAATCAATGTCAGAATTCGAAAAAAAGATTTCACTTGAAGGTGTCGACCTTCAAAAACTGCTCGGACCAAATGATATCCACCTTCAGGTGCTGGAAGAGTACTTCGATTCAGCCATCATAGTCCGCGGTGAGCAACTCATCCTCAAAGGCACTCAGAGTGAGGTGGAACGGATCGAAAAGATCGTGAAGGAAATGGTCTATGCCATCAACACTTCCGGCAGACTTAAAGAGCAGGATGTGAAACTGATCCTTGAACTCACGACCAGCGGTAAACAGGCAAAATCCGATGAGGATTTTGACAAGATCATTCTCTACACAAAGGATGATGTTATCAAAGCCCGCACTCCGGGGCAACTTCAGTATCTGAAAACTGCCATGAAC
>RHKR01000349.1 GCA_008363265.1 Chlorobiota bacterium | reverse complement strand
GCTGATATTGCCGAACACAACCGGGTTACCCTGCTGATCAATTTTAAGTGTTGAAGCAATATCAAACTTATTGGCTGAGCCGTTATATCTGTTTACCCACTCCCTTGAAGGCTGCGCAAAAAAACTAACTGAAATAATTAACCAGAAAAATATTAAAATTTTGAAGATTTTCATAATACCTGTTATAAAATAGTTAATTTTAAGCTGTAATCAAATGAAATTTAAATTTATAGTATCTTTAAACTACTAATTAAAAAAAACAGAAAATACTATATATTTTAAAATATTCTATTCTTATTTTGTATAAGAAAATTACAGGAGGATAAAATGGGTTGCTGGAAATTCTTTATTGTTGTATTTGCCTTTATTTGGCTTTTAATGGTATTTTCGGAGGCGTTTGAGAGGATCGGATGTGACAGCCTGAGCATGTTTCCGCATTATCAGGTGACCGTGATCGGCCAATACGGGTATGAGGATACATTCGTTACCGATTCGATCATCAGTCACGACAATTATCACGTCCGGTTCGAGACATACAAAGGTGACACCACCTTTTACGGGTGGTACAAGATCGAAGACCTGAAAGCCGGGCGGGAGCAAAGAAGGCGCGAAGAGAAGGAAAGAAAAGCAAAAAGAGGAAGTTAGACAGGGGGGAAGCCCCCCTGCTAATTTGCCGGCAAAACCCGGAAACTGTATATATTAATGAACGTTTTTCAAGATTTAGTTGGAGTCTATCATGACGTTTGAAGAAGCATATGAGGGTTCAAGGGAGTTGAGGGACCGGTTCTCATCTCTTATGAGCGAGATGGTAAAGAAGCCGGCCGGGGAGAGGATGGACCCTTCTGATCCCCTCACAATTGAGTTAAACTCACTCCTGGTTGAGCTAAAAGAAAAAGAACAACAGTTTTTCGACGAGTTTTTCGAGCAGACTGTACTGAAGACATATTATCCTGTCAGCATTTTTTTCACCAGATATTTTGAGTTCTTAAGAAATGCGGATAACACCGATGCGAAAAAGTTCGATGAAGATATGGTAACATTAATGCTGCTATTTGCGGAGACACAACGCGAATTTCTTCAGATGGAGAAAACCCTGTTCCTTCCATTTTCGATGAGGCATGGCGTGAATAAAGACGATATGGTAGAGAAGCTGAAGAATCTCGGTGTGGAGCCATCAGTAAAGTATGACTCGGCATTTGAGGAGATATTTTCTAAGAATATCCCAGAAGGTTCGACCCTTGATCCTGAGGGAATAAAAGAGGTTGTCACGCTCCAGATGTCGAAATTCAATGAGATACTCGATCTGATCGCCACACCCGGTTTTGATGCCGAAAATTCGAACGAATCGAAAGCAGCCCTCGTTAAGCTTTACGACGAACTTGCGGCCATCGAGGAGACAAATGTCACTCAGATATTGAATGCAATGCTGTACCAGGCCTTTTTCCCCGTCAAACTGTTCGAAGAGAAGGTATTCTCGGAGAATCTGGCACGCCTCCGCGAAACCGCGGGTCCACTAAAAGACCGTTTCACCGTTATGATGGATGAGTTAAAGCATGCAACCGAGAAATATATGACTATGAGAGACTATTTCATCAAATCGTTCTGTGACAGGCATGATCTGGATCTGAATGCGGTTTTGGAAGAGATTTTTGAAAAGATAGATACGTATAAGAACATCAGGGTCAGTAACACAGACTGAATTTCCGGCCGGCAATACACCTGAATTATCCAAAATGGGGGAGCGGAAAGAAATCCTCTCCCCCCTAACTTCAGATCAACTGTTTGATACCATTTGAATCCAATGCCTTCAGCAGGTTCTGGATTTTTTGCGCAAATCTCCGGCTCTCTTCTTTTTGAGCCTTCGTGAGTCTCTCCCTGAAATCTTCGTATCTGAACACAAGAACAGCCTTGAAATAATCCTCCGGGGTTACTAATTTGGCAATCAGCAGCAAAGTCATGGAAATTGAGAAATCTCTCCACATATTGCTGACCAAAATAGTAGCAAACCGTTGAGCACGAGTTAAACTACTGGCCAGCTTACTGAATTTCCGCACTGCATTTTCGAAATATGGAGAGGCTTCACTTGCCCGTATTTCTTCTATCGAGTAGCAGTGGTTAACAGGAAGGTCGAACAAGTCACCTTCAAGGAATGATGTCACCGGATAATTTGCAACCCGTTGAATGATGCCGAAGTGGGGATCAGGGGCCATTCTGAAACAACGGTCCCAAACAAGCATATTTGCGACATCTATTGTATGACTGGCGGGATTAAGTTTGCAGTTGGGATCAACGCAAGTCTGTCCCGGAGTTGTGTATGCAAAAGTAGACAGCACACAATATACAAGACTGTACTTATAATCCGCCTCTCCGATGCTGTAAACAAAATTCAGATCATCTGCCAATATTTCAGCCAGATCCTTTGCAACCGGCGGGAAAGGTTCTGCCAGATGAGTATGGAGTAACTTGCCATCGAAATAGACGAGACACCTATCTTCTTCCACAGGTTGAAGTGTTGCCCTCTTGTTTTCCATCGCTGTTTCTCCTTTCTTAATCATAATCCGGTTCCGGCCAATCATTCTTTCCGGCTTCTTCCTTCTTGAGCTGTTCACACAGCCCGGCGACAAGTTCTTTTCTGCGTATCGTCAGCTCCCTGTGGTACTTGACAGACCTTATACGCGATGGTGCCAGCCTGGATAGATGGTATTGCAGCGAACCGGTCTGCTCCCGGACAACAAGCGAATGGAGTATCTGGGCGTACAACCCTTTGGGGGCGTGAACGAAGTGGTTCCCGGGTTCGCCGTTCTTCTTTACTTCCCGCTTTATCGCCGAAAGAAGGTTCTCACCTTCAAGGTAATTGGTGAAGTAATCGAAAAGATACTGCACCGAGAACTCAGGGTTCAACTTGAATCCGATCACGGGATACTTTGGCGTGAGGTCTGTCGAACAATTGGTGATCACTCTTGGCCCCGCCAACAGCGGGAACTCCGAAATATGGAATGAATCCAATTTCTCCGCCAACCCTTTCGTTGCACAGAACTCACTCCAGTCGCCTATGTACTTCATGGCTTCCGGATCATGATCGAAGGCGGCCCTGAGTGCGCGTCCGGTGTGCTGCTTTCCGATCGCTGCCTGAAGATCGGCGATGCGGACGAACCGGAATGTTTCCGTTCCAAATCCGGCATGTTCAGGATCCGGGAAGTTGATCGAAATGCATACATCTTCAATAATATCTGAAAGGGGTATTCTGGTGAGCTTCTTCGACTTTTCAAAGTCACTCTCCCCGATCTTTTCCATGTTCAGCAGGAACTGAAGGAATTCGGGGTAACTGTAAATCTCGAAACTGAGGACGGGAATGGTGTCCACATCGAGATCTATCAGTTTGAACAACCCGCCCTCCAACACATAGAGGAGATCACTCTTCTCCACCGGGTCATTGTGGTATGAAGGTGACCACGTGTCACTGGCTGTGTAATAGTAGGGGAACTGGTCCAGCTTCATGTGGTCCAGCCAGCCATGGTCGGCTGTGTCATGCTCAAACCGGAATCCCAGTTTCTCCAATTCTTCTTTCTTTACTGATTGTGTCAAACGAAGTGCCGAAGTATCCATTTTTTCTCCATTGTCTTAAAATTATTTTTATTTCCCCTTATGCCGGATCGTTAATTCCGGCAGCAATCTGACGTGGCGTTAACGTTTCAGATTACAACTATTTCGACCCTCGGAACCTCCCCTGATAATATTTAACTACCGGTTTTCCCAGAGTACCATCTTACCGGCGTTGTAGTCGACCAGTACGACGAACTTCTTAAGAAGTGCCGCGCCAACCACACCTGACGCTCCGAGCATGGAGAGGAGACCACCCAGCATTCCGGAAAGAATGCCGAACTCGAACACGAGCTCCTTGCCCGCCAGTACGACCGGGACCTCTCCCATCCTTGATGTGAATCTGCCGGTCATCGGGTTGAAATCCTCGATCTCCCGGGTAAAACCGGCTGTTTCCGGCTGATTCTCCGTCAAATATGAGTAGTGCGCGCCTGTATCGAGCACAGCCGACACTTCCCTGCCGTTCAAACCCATGTTGAACACGAGGCCGCCCATCGTTACGTTCAGGGGGACCACGGCACCGCCCTCTTCGCTGTAACCCTCGGCAAGGAAGGTGATGGTTTTGTTCGTGAAATCGATCTTGAACGGATGATCGCCGATCATGTCACCGCCGAACAACGCGTCAACCGGGTTCTCAAGGAACTCATTCACCGATTCGATGCTTGCCATTCCCATCATGGCACTGCCGTCGGGGGTCACTTCCTCTCCGAGGAAGTTAATGGGTGCCTGTTTCCCGAATGATTGCGGGGATCCTGTATCGATAAGCACTCTCTTATCGCCTACGAGGGCGATCACGAGGTCATTACGGGTATCGAGGGGGTAAGTAA
>RHKR01000348.1 GCA_008363265.1 Chlorobiota bacterium | reverse complement strand
CCGGCAAATAATTCCACTCAACAGTTGCAACCGGTCACTCTGAAGTGGAGATCGGCTCTCAGAGCGAGCAGCTATACTCTCGAAGTGAGTGAGGATCCGGCTTTTGGTACTCTGATCATCTCAGATAGTACGATCACCGATACCCTTAGGGAATTACCCCAGCTGGAAGTCCCAAAAACATACTACTGGCGAGTTAAAGCGCGGAACATTGGCGGAGTAAGTGAGTTTTCTGAGGTTTGGAACTTCAGAACACTCGGCCTGCCACTGACGGTGAACCTTGTCTCACCTTTGAACGGCGCGATGGATCTACCGGTGAATAATGTGTCGTTTACATGGTCGAAGGGAGGTGAGCAAACCTTCGGTGCTGTTTCCTCGAATGGTGAACCGAAGGAGGCTAAAGCTACCGGGTTAAGTAAAAGGTCTGGTGGTACTGCGGGAAGATCTTCCGGAATAAACTCTCCCAATTCATTAACAGGTAACCCGGAAACAATCGGAAAGTACTGGCTGGAGATCACCACGGATACGAGTGGTTCGACTATGTTCTTTTCAGACAGTACCCTGACTGATACAACCAGACAGGTTTCAGGATTTGCTCATCTTACCACATACTACTGGCGAGTAAAAGCACAAAATGAAGTTGGTTGGGGTCAATTTTCAGGGTGGTACAGTTTTACTACCATCATTCAAAGACCGGGTGTCACTTTTCTCGTAAGCCCACAGGATCAATCCACAGGACTTGTACAACCGATCACTGTTAAGTGGCGAACTGCCCCAAGAGCTGAAAAGTACACTCTTGAGGTTAGTGACAGTCCCGGATTCACATCATTCATCGTCAGGGATACGAACATGACCGATACGACAAGAGTACTTCCTGCACTTGCTCCGCTTCAGGAGTATTACTGGAGGGTTTATTCAGTGAACATCGGAGGAATAAGCGATACATCTGCGGTCTGGAGATTCAAGACACTTGGTGCTCCGACAACCGTGAACTTGGTTTATCCCGCAGATAATGCTCTAAATATTCCTGTTGATCTCACATTTACATGGACGAGGGCAACCGATCAGGAAGCAGTTCTTGGTTACTGGTTTGAACTTACGACCGATACAGCCGCTACTCCTATAATTAAAGACACTCTCCTTACGGATACTCTTAAGGCCGTGAACCAGCTTGCCAACAATACTCCTTTCTTCTGGCGCGTAAAGGCGCAGAATGAGACGGGATGGGGTAACTTCACCGCTTGGGGTAGGTTCAAGACGGTGAAGAAGCTTATTGCACCGCCAACTAATCTGGTAGCCACAGCGGTAGCTATTGGACAGGTGAGACTTGAGTGGAGTGACAATTCGGATAACGAATCTGGTTTTGTTATCGCCCGGAAGACAGGGGACTCAACAAGCCTTGATCCGTTGGTGATTCTTGACTCAGTTGCGACCGGTGTTACCCAATATCTTGATTCGTTGGTGAGCGATACCACGCTCTACAGTTACGTGGTTGTTGCATACAACAATGACACCATATCCCTTCCGAGTAATTACGCTCAGGTGTTCACGCTGACGGGAATAAAGGAGATCATTGCCGATCGGTTACCGATGAAGTTCGACCTGTACCAGAACTACCCGAATCCTTTCAACCCGAGCACGATGATCCGGTTCGCGATACCGAAAGAGTCCAGCGTGAGGATCGAACTCTACTCGATGCAGGGCGAACTTATAGCGGTACTTCTGAACGGGGAGATGGCGGCAGGATATTACGAATCCCGGCTCGAAATCCCGAACTACGCGAGCGGTATATATTTATATAGAATTGTCGCCCAGCCGGCGGATGGTTCAGAGCCGTTCACGAAAACAAAGAAACTAATCCTGGTCAAATAATTACTCGCGTTGAAAAACATTGGGCTCTTCGGGATCTCCCGGGGGCCCTTTTTATTTTAAAAGTCGCTGAGTAAACTTTCGAATTTGCCAAGCTGAACTCTTTATTTAATCATTTTCCGGTCATCGATCGTGTAGAGGAAGTATATGAAAGCAACAATTCAATTTGTCTTAAAAATGTTTATAGTGTTCCTGGTGAGTACCATCCTTGTCGGTGCCCAGAAAAAACCTGATGGTGACAACGGCAAACAGCCCGCATTTCTTGTTCTGGAGAAGGGGAAACTCACGTTGATCGATGAGAACGGCAAGAACTTGAAAAAGATCAAGATAAAAGACCCTGTTTTCGATTTTGTCTGGGTGGATCCGACTACGGTCTTCTATTCCGTGCTCAAGAAGAAGACACTTCAGATATTCAAGTTGGACCCGGTTTCGGAGGCGGTGAAGAAGATCGCGGAGATCAAAAGTACATCGAATAACACGAAATACTGGATGGAGGGCGACGAGTTTTCAATGTCTTTCATCAAAAAGATGTTGTATGTAAAATGCGATTATTACGAGGAGTTCCCGTACGGGTTCCTGCCCAAAAAGGTGTATGAGATCGATCCCGGGTCAGGGAAGAACCGGATAATTGAGATGGATCAGTTCTTCGCTATTCAGTCAGACACCACTTCAGCTGAGACAACAAAGCCTGAACCGGATGCCGGGCTTGCCAAAATAAGGGCAGCAATTCAGGTTAACTCTGATTGTGAACTCGAATATACCGGCGCGGACGGGCGGACGAAGGTTATTACGAAGACCACCGATGAGAAGATCAGGGAGGATGGCTATGACTGTGTCTCTTTCGATGTGCTGCCCGGCGGGAAAAAGGTGATCTTTTTTGTCTTCGGAGGCGTGGGTGATTTCATACACGGACCGGTCTATCTCGTGAATCTCGATGGTTCCCAACAGAAACGGATCATTGATGACGTGGTGGACGGACCATTTGTTTTTGCGATCGAAGGGAGTGGCAAGATCTTCAACATCCGGAATAAAGATAAATCCCGGGATCTCATCTCCTTCAAGGATGACAACTCAGCGGTTGTGCTTAGAACCGGTATCAAGAAAATCGAACCTTGCAGGAAGATCGTCTGGACATTTAGTTTCTGAGGTGCTGCCTGACCTTTTAGTGCTCGCAAGCAAATAGTAATTCCCATTTTCTATCCGGCATCACCCAAGGTGCCGGATCATTTATTTTAAACCCATCCCCTGCACCATTCCTTCCTCTTTATTGAACATTCCTCTAAAAATCTTTAATTACTCCGGAAAATCATGGTTTTCATGGATAGGGAAAGGAAATTATGGTGACTAAATTGAAAACAGATTAACGATAATTTATTTCTGTGTTTTCCGTGGAAAGAAAATTTTATAGTATTAATATGAAAACAAATTGTATCCGATAAATCAAGGAGTCGTGTCCGATGAAGTCTCTCATCCTTCTAATCACCCTTTTGTCCTTTTCAGTCCTTGCTCAGTCCGTATTAACCGTGGGACCGGGTGGTAGTGGAAGTTACTCTTTAGTAAATGCGGAACTTTCTGTTACCGGTGAACATCATGTTAATGCCTGAGTTAAATAATGAGAAGAGACGCTAATAATATAGATGCACTTCATTATAATGGAAACCAAGACAGTTCGTGTGATCAAGTAGTAGGTGCTTTTACTCTTATTGCATGCTCAATATAATGGCATGTATAAGAATTGATGAAAAACGATGTTTTCTTGGGATGTTGGGAAATTTTTTTTATCAGTAGATTAAAGAGATTAATTGATTTGGCTCACAAAAAACCACCCGGAAATGAGGTCAGTTGAAAATACATTAATGGATTGGGTAAGAAATGATGATTTCATCAGGCTGATCAGGTTTGCCGACGAAATAAGAACCGCGGGGGAGTATTTTTTAGCAATGTCGATCAATGAGTTCATTATATTACAAACAAATCTGGTTTATAAAATCCGATTGGATCAAATGCGCCATTTATGTGATAATTTTATAAGCATTTGGCATTCAGATTACACTCCTTCCGGTTGGGCGCCAACACTGTTACTTGATATCGCCAGAATTGTTCGATACTGCACTGACAATGGTGTTTACAACGATGAAAGGCATGGCTACTATGAGGTGGGGATGTGTCTGCGAAACTATTATCTTGCCACAAATGAGAGATACTACAATAATCTTGCAATAAGTTTTTTTGCGAGGGCCGGTGATTACTTCAAGGCAAGGGAGAAATATCAAATTAGTTGCGATATAGCACGCTCTTGGGGGACGGGGGCATCGATCTCGCAGTTGCAAAATCCTGTAGAAGAATTTCAGGGGTACCCTCACACAAAACCGATTGTGCCTAATCTAGCGCGAGGATTTGGTTATTAAAGAAACATTAATGGTACAAATATGGCCTCACAACCTAGAAATAAAGTAGAATCAATTATCGATCAAGTTCTTGAGGAAATGGGATGCAAAGGACACAAACTTTTTGAGGGCTTAACAATCTCTGATATCACGTTGCTGGCTTCAGAGAGTTTTTTAGGAGATTACCTATTACATACACACGACCTTGAACCAAAACTGCAAAAGCTTAAAGGCTTTTACTTCGCTTTTCAGATGTTTCGGATAATTGACAAAAAGACAAGTTTTCTTCAAAAAATGGTGGAAGATGATGAATTTAATGAATCTGAAATATGGGAGTTTTTCAGACTCGGAGTCGTCATTTTGGCATTTAGCCTTAAGGAGATCAAAGGATATACAGAA
>RHKR01000347.1 GCA_008363265.1 Chlorobiota bacterium | reverse complement strand
CCTTCAAAGGCATGCCAGAAGCCTATAAAAAGTGGCCATACCCCCGTGAGTTCTTCGCCCGTGTTATAGAGAACCTTAACGAAGCCGGTGTTAAAGCTATAGGCGTCGACTTGTTGATGGAAAGCTCCAACATATTCTCCCCCGCTGATGATAGCACTCTGATCAATGCTATTCTTGATAAAGGAAATGTGGTTGTTGCGGGTAAAACATTTGACGAGAACAGGTCGACACCCGGAAATGTTCAGGTTGAAGTTGAAAATCTGAAGGAAGACTACGGCAGTTTCCTCTTCCCTGTCGACAGTTCGATCGGAATTGTACAGGTGACCGGGGATAACGATGGTGTGCACAGGAGATACTACCCGTTCGCGTACTCAGAGACTTCAAAAAGAAGTGTACCAACATTCTCATTCGCGGTTCTCAACAAGTGGTTTAAGCTTAAACCGCTTGAGTTGGCGGGTCTGGAAGACGGATATTTCAAGGTAGCCGACAGGATGATCCCCCGCTACGATGATGTCTCGATGCTGGTGAATATCTACGGCCCATCAAGAACTTTCCGACACGTTGATTTCATAGATGTGCTTGATGACGCTACTTTCAACACAGCCGAGGAGATCGAGTACGGTACAGATCTGAATATTTGGGATGATCCCGATGCAGGCCTTCTTCATTCTGGTATATTCAAAGACAAGATCGTGCTGATCGGCTCGACACTCGAGGAAGACCGGGACGTTATTCCGGTGGCATTCTCTACCGGTGACAAAGGCGGCAGCAACACCATTTACGGAGTTGAGTTCCACGCCAATGTGATCCAGAATATCATTGAACAGAATTATATAGTCCGGTTCCCCTACTGGGCTGAAGTGATCTTCATCCTCGCGTTTGTTTTCGCGAGTTTCTTCCTTTCATCATGGCTGAGGGATCTGAAATTCAGAATGAGCTGGGTCGTCGAGATAATAAATGTACTGGTTGTTTTCCTTCTCGTTGTGGGGATCAGGGAGATATCCACTCAGCTTTTCATTCACCAGAAGATGCTCCTTTCATATGTGGGAATAGATCTTGGTATAATTTTGGGATATATCTCAAGTACAGCCCTCTATTTCATACTTGAGAGAAAGCAAAAGACTCAGATCAAGGGAATGTTCTCGCAGTATGTGGATAAATCGATGGTGGACCAGCTTATCGCGAATCCCGACAAGCTCCAACTCGGTGGAGAGAAGAAGTACCTTACAGTGTTCTTCTCAGATATCGCCGGATTCTCCACTTTCTCCGAAACCATGGATCCGGAGGACCTCGTAAAATTCCTGAACCAGTATCTAAGTGCCATGACCGAGACGGTTATGGCCAACCGTGGAACACTCGACAAGTATATCGGTGACGCGGTGATGGCATTTTGGGGTGCACCCATTCCGCTCGCTAACCACGCCCAGCTCGCTTGTAAGACTGCCCTTCAGCAGCAGGCGATAATGAACGATATGAGGAAAAAGTGGGCTGAAGAGGGTAAACCTGTTGTACAGATGAGGATCGGTATCAACACGGGTGACATGGTTGTTGGTAACGTGGGAGGTACGCAAAGGTTCGACTACACCCTCATGGGTGACAACGTGAATCTTGGCTCACGCCTTGAAGGTGCCAATAAAGCCTATGGAACCTATATTATGATCGCGGATTCCACATATGAACTCGTAAAGGATGAGTTCGTTACTCGTGAGCTCGATCTGCTCGTTGTAAAAGGAAAGACGCAGCCTGTTAAGGTTTTTGAGCTCGTCGCCGCAGTCGGGGATGTCATCGAACCAAAGCGGAAACAGTGCCTGCAGCTTTACTGCGACGCCATGGCCAAATACAGAGCCCGCGATTTCGAAGGTGCGCTCAGAAAATTCAATGAAGCCCTTGCCGTCGATCCTGAAGACGGTCCCTCCAAAGTTTATGTGGAAAGGGCCAGACATTACATAGAATCACCACCGGACGGAAACTGGGATGGCGTTTTCAAGCTCACTACCAAGTAGATTACTGAAAGGCGGGGTTCTCCTCGCCTTTCTTTTATTTGCCTCAGGTTGCTCTTCGACCATTAGAATACCGGTGGACGATGCCTCCCCCGGTCAACACTCACAGCCTGACCCTGACCCGGCGGGCTCGTTTGATCTTAAGGTTGTCGCCTCCTTCAACGGAAAAGCAACGTATTATGCCGACACATTTCAAAACAGGCAAACTGCCAGCGGTGAAACCTACAAAAAAAGCAAATATACAGCTGCCCACAAAGATCTTCCGTTCAACACACTTGTGCGCGTTACCAATCTTAAAAACGGCAAGTCGGTGGTTGTGAAGATTAATGACCGCGGCCCATTCGGAAGGGACCGTGAGATCGATCTCTCCTACATCGCCGCAAAGTCGATCGATATGATCAGCGATGGCGTTGTGGAAGTAAAGGTCGAAGTGCTAGCGTCAAATTAAGACATTCCCCGGCATACTGCTGTTAAATTGCTTTGTGATGGTTAAATTTGACAAAAGAATCAGAAATTTTAGGTAACCTTCCTGCTGTCACGAACATTAACAGAAATTAAAAATTCAGACCCCTCATTCCTCGGGATACTGCTGATACTGGCTGTATCCCTGGCCTTGTTGCCGCCACTGCTGCTGCCGGCTTTCCTCGGTTCTGTTGCTTTCTTCGCGATGCTTAAGACAGGTGGTTACAGATTCAATCTGCTGGCGACACTTCTCCTGCTGCAACTGACGAGCAGTACACTTGACCCCGCAATAAGGCTCGCCGTTATCGGCTGGTCGTTCCTTTCACTCCTGTGGTACGGATTGGTAGCCCGGGAAAAAGGGGATGAATTCCCCTCAATTCCCTCCGGATTGGTTGGCTTGGTGGCCTTTATCATTTTATCCATGACTTTCTCTTCTATTCTCTCCATTGCGCCTGTAAAAGCTTTGTCAGCCACCTTCAGGCAGACCGTTTTCTTTCTTTTCGCGTTTCTGATCTTCATGAATGTAAGGGACAGGAAGGATTTGTTGATCATTCTTTCAACCCTGATAGTAACCGGTTCATTGAATGCTCTTGGGATTCTTATCAAAATTATGACGGAGGGTATCACGACTGAAACTCTCCTTGCCGGGCCGATCAGATTTTATGGTTTCTTTAGCTTCATCAATATGAACTTTGCCGGGGTCACCATCGCCTTCGCTGCCATGATCACCCTTGCTTTCGCTTACCATGACCGGGAAAACGGGAAATTTAAGAAAATTTTTTGGGGCTTTCTAAGTGGGGTGCTATTCCTTGCGGTAGTGATATCGAATTCCCGCGCGTCCATTCTGGCGGCAATTCTGGCCCTGCTTACTTTTATTCTCTTAAGGTACCGGCGGTATCGAATCCCTTTTGCCCTCTTTGTTTTATTCCTGGCGACTGTGGTGATCGTGGTGCCCCCGGTGAACGAGTTCCTTCTCCTGATGTTCCGGTTTGAAAACTTCCTCAATATAAGGGACTACCTGTGGGGAATGTCATGGGCAGCGATACAGGACCACTTCCTGCTCGGAACAGGTCCCGATGTTTTCAAGGATTATTTCTTCAAATACATGACCGCCCCCGAGGGAAGCTACGCCCACTTCATGATCACAAAACTTTACCTGGAAGCGGGTGACAGCGGACTTTCACATAATTTCTTCATCTTCAGATTAACCGAGCTGGGTATCCCGGGGTTGATCACAGCCTTCTGGCTTCCTTCAATATTCTATTACTACGGTGTCAGGACGATGAAGGCACTTAAAGGG
>RHKR01000346.1 GCA_008363265.1 Chlorobiota bacterium | reverse complement strand
CAGTTCTTCCTTGTTGCCGAGTCCTGCATTTATAAGTTCAACCGGCTTGCCGTTAAGCCATTTCAGATCGCTGGTCTTTCTGACCACACACCTGACCGTGTAACCCTCAGCCAAAAGTCTGTCAACCAAATGGCTCCCAACAAAGCCGTTTGACCCCGTCACAAGTGCAATTTTTCCGCTCATCTTCTCAATTCCATACTTATAATGAACCATTAATCATTTAATTCACTTATATCGTTGTAAGTGCAATTAAAATAATGGTTTATAACGATTTTTTTTGTATATCTAACAAAGTAAATTTATATTCGAACTTCAAATTTAACTATTTTCTAACACTAAACGGATTGACAAAATAGAAAATCCCCCGGAGGAAATTTGAGCCTTTTCAAAAAATGTATTGAATTTACCAGAGCAGATGATATAAAAGCGCTTGGCCTCTATCCATATTTCAGACCGATTGAAGAGAATGAGGGTCCCGTTGTCCAGATCGAGGGGAGAAAGATCGTCATGGCAGGTTCGAACAATTATCTCGGACTTACCGCACATCCAAAAGTTAAAGAAGCTGCAATAAAAGCTGTCGAAAAATATGGTACCGGTTGCTCAGGCTCAAGATATCTCACCGGAACACTTGACCTGCACATCGAACTCGAAGAGAGAATGGCAAAATTCTTCAATGCCGAGTCGGTGCTCCTTTACTCCACCGGTTTCCAGACCGCGCTTGGTGTTATCCCGGCCCTCGTACAGAAGGGTGACTATGTAGTTTCCGACAAAGACAATCACGCGTGTATTGTAACAGGTAACCTGATCGCCAAAGGCTCAATGGCTGAGATGGTGAGATACAAACACAACGATATGAACGACCTGGAAAGAGTTATCTCTAAACTTCCCGCGAATGCAGGAAAACTGATCGTGAGTGATGGTGTTTTCTCCACCGGCGGTGAGATAGTCGACCTTCCCCGCCTCAATGAAGTGGCAAAGAAATACAATGCTCAGATCCTGATCGACGATGCTCATTCAGTAGGTGTTATCGGTAAAGGAGGAAGAGGAACCGCGTCTGAATTCGGACTCGAAGGAGAGATCGACCTGGGAATGGGTACATTCTCAAAAACCTTTGCTTCACTCGGCGGATTCGTTTACGGTCCTGAAAGAGTGATCAACTACCTTAAACACAGTTCACCCGCGCTGATCTTCTCCGCTTCGCCAACCCCCGCTTCGGTGGCTGCGGCACTTGCGGCACTCGATATCCTGGAGGCAGAACCAGAGCGCGTGACAAAACTTATCAGCAACGCTTCTTATGTAAGAAACAAGTTCAGAGAAGCCGGTTTCACAGTTACTGATGGCAGAACCGCGATCGTTCCCGTTATCGTTGGTGATGATGCACTGGCGTTCCAGATGTGGAGAAAACTATACGACAACGGCGTTTTCGTTAACGTATTCATTTCGCCCGGAGTCCCTCCCGGAAGACAGATGATGAGAACATCATATATGTCGGCACACGAAACAGAGCACCTCGACTATATCGTGGATACCTTCAAGAAGGTTGGTTCTGAACTCGGCATCATATAAGTGCCTGTAAAATATTAAGAAAAGCTGCCCTCCCACACGGACGGCAGCTTTTTTTGTTAAAAGTATAATTGATTATTTTTGAAGTTTGTATCAACAATTATCCAAAGAAACCACTATGAGCAAGATTGAAATAAGAAAGATCGAAACTCCCTCGGAAATAATGCAATTCATCAAATTCCCGTGGAAAATCTACAAAAATGATCCTTATTGGGTTCCACCCCTTATCATGGACCGGAAAAAGATTCTGAACAAGCAGAAAAATCCATTTTTCAAACACGGATCAGCTGATTATTTCATGGCTTTCAGGGATGGTGAAGCGGTGGGCAGAATTGCGGCCATCATCAACGATCTTCACAACGAAGTGCACGAAGAAAAGATCGGTTTCTTCGGTTTCTTCGAGTGCATCAACGATCAGGAAGTTGCCAATGCCCTGCTTGACACCGCGAAAGAGTGGATCAGCAGTCGCGGCATGACCCTGATGCGCGGCCCGGCAAGCTTCTCGAGTAACGATGAGTGGGGAATGCTCATAATGAACTATGAAGACACCCCGACACTTCTTATGCCTTACAACCCGCCTTACTATCATGACCTCGTGTTAAACTACGGTTTTGTGAAGGTAAAAGACCTTAACGGCTACAAGATCATAAATGAGAAGATCATTAAGGTAAACAAGATCCCCCGTGTAGCGGCCCTGGCCACACAGAAATTCAACGTTAAGATCAGAAACATGGATCTTAAGAACTACAAGGAAGAACTCGTAATAATCAAGAAGATATGGAACGAGAACTGGGAGAAAAACTGGGGCTTTGTTCCCTTCACCGAAGAAGAGATCGATGCAATGGCTGAGGATCTGAAGCAGCTGGCCACCCCGACGCTTGCCTTTTTCCTCGAGATCAATAATGAACCCGTGGCGTTCTCACTCACACTGCTCGACTACAACCAGATATTCAAACATATGAACGGCAGGCTCTTCCCCTTCAACTGGATCAAGATGTTCACGATGAAAAAAGAGATCAACCGTTGCAGGATCGTCATCCTTGGCGTCGTGAAAGCCTGGCAGGGTAAGGGCCTTGATGCAATAATGTACGACAACATCATTAAAAGAGCTGATGAGATCGGTATCCATTTCGGTGACGCCAGCTGGATAGTTGAAGACAACCTGAAGATGGTTCGCGGTGTTGAAATGATGGAAGGTGAACTCTATAAAAAATTCAGGGTCTATGATTACCATTTCTAGAAACACGCTATTTCTTGCAGCAATAATAGCCTTCAGCGCAGCTGCGCAGTACAATATAAACGACCACGAACTTGTAAAAGCGACTTTTCTGCGTGATGGTTCGTCGGCAGCCATTCTGAACTACCTCAACTCGGATGACAGCCGGAAGGTCAGTGCGGCTTTGCTTTCCGCGGCCAACATTGGAGATACCACGCTCCATCCCGCGATCGCGGCACTTGATGCGAACAAGCATGGTAAACTGATGGCTTTCGCCTTCGGTAACAACCCGCCGGGTGAGGTTTCTTTGGCGTGGCTGCGCAAAAACGCGGCATCAGCTGAGGGTGCCCTGGCACGTGAAGTGCTGGCAGCTCTCGGCAAAGCGGGCACAGCCGAAGATCTTGACCGGGTACTTGGACTCGAATCCAACGGCGATCCGTACCGTCTGGCAGGGATATCACTCGCCATCGCGAATTTCGGATTAAGAAACATAAAATCGGCCAAAAGTCCTGAGAAACTCCTTGGGATTATCGAAGAGGAAAGTCTGGACAACAAAACGCGGTCATTCGCAGCATACGCTCTGTTCCGCTCCAGACCAACCCCTGAACAGCAGGGCCGGATAAAAAAGACACTCGACGATGTTTTCAGGGATGATGTAACCGAAGAGGAAGAGGACCTGGCAAAATACCTCATAATGAATCTCAGATTTCTGAAGTCTGCCCCTTATTCCGTTAAAGAGACCCGCAACATCCTCTTTTCGCTCAACTTCCCACAGCAGATCGATCTGATCTCACTTTTGCAGTTCAGAAATTTTACTTCTGAGGTGGAAGTAACCGGCCTACTGAAACTGGTAAATGACAGGAACGGCAACATTGCCCTGACAGCGGTAACCGCTCTGAGGGAATCGAACGCGGCCATGTCTGCCCCGGAAACCACCTGGAAAGAGTTGACTGCCATCCTCTCCGGAGCAGTCCATGGTTCCGATC
>RHKR01000345.1 GCA_008363265.1 Chlorobiota bacterium | reverse complement strand
GGGATTGCACCCCTCGTCGAGGCGGAACCGCGCGATGTGGCGCTTGGCAAGCGTCCCGCGCGGCCCCTCTCCGAGAACCGTCACCTTTGCGGCCAGGTCGATCCCCGGCTCGAAGTTGGCGCGGCGCGCGCCGTCCTTCGCGATCCCCTTGTCGCCGGTCCGGACGCCGGTGACCCGGTCGCCGTCGTAGAGGAGTTCCGTCGCGGCGAACCCGGAGAAGAGGTTCCCGCCCGCCTTCTCGACCTCACCCGCCATCCAGGCGGAGACGGCCGCGAGCGACACCACGACGTTCCCGTGGTTTTCCATCGCCGGGGGATTGAACGGAAGCCTGAACGCGGACCGCCGGGTGAGAATCCGGATCTCGTCGGAGGCGACCTCTGCCTCGACCGGAAACCCCCGCGCGCGCCAGTCGGGCATCAATTCCTGGATCGCCCGGGGATCGAGCACCCCCCCGGAAAGCCCCAGGTTCCCCGGCGCCGCCCCCTTTTCCACGACGGCGACGGTCGGCTCGAGTTTTTGCGCGCCGCCCTGTTCATTGTGACGCCTGACGAGCTGGAGCAGGTGATACGCCCCGGCGAGCGACGCGGGCCCCGCCCCCACGAAGAGGACGTCGACCTCCATCTTTTCATGTTCGCTCATCGCGGAGTGGGACTACCGCGAGTACTCGTTGATCTCGTAGATCTTGAGCTTGTCCTGCTGGAGGAGGTTCCCCGCCTGGTCGTGGACCAGGATCGCCTCCTTGTCGCAGACCGCGACGCACAGGCCGCACCCGACGCATTTGGCCGGGTCCACCTCGGCGACGGCGAGGACCCCCTCGACCTCCGCCCCCCCTTTGAGCGTGATGCACCCGTAGGGACAGACGTCGACGCAGAACTCGCACCCCGTGCAGGATTCCGGGACCACCGTCGCCTTGGGGAGATCGGCGAGCTTCCGGCGCGGCTTGATCTCGTCATGCTCGTCGAGGATGCACTCCACCGGGCAGACGGCACTGCAGGCGGCGCAGTCGATGCACCGCTCCGGGATGATGTGGTGGAGCATCTTCTTCTCGCCGTAGATCGCCTCCGTGGGACAGATCGAGGCGCAGGCGGTGCACCCGATGCAGGTGTCGGTGATCTCGTGCGGCATACCCGGATTATAGACGCGCCCCGGAAAAACCCAAATCCCAAACGGAATACCCCAATATCTTGTGGCGGGAGGATTTGCGGAGCCACCACCCGTGGGGTAAGGTGAGAAAAGTGCCGACGATCGCCAACTACCTGAAGATAATGTCGCCAAACGGCAGTTTCGGCAGGGTTATCCAGGGCGTCTTCAAAAAGTAGTTCTTAGCAACTATTTCCGTAATTTTGAGACCTGAATGTTTTAAATAAAGCATTCAGGTTTTCTTCTTTTTAAGACAAGCGAGCATGATCGACAACCGGACACTTAAAAGCGCTGCCTTTTTCTCTCTGCTACTCTTCGCGGCCACGCTCACGAACGCCCTCTTTTTCAATCAGCTGGGTTATTATGTGGCGCTCGTTCTGCTGGGTATCGCCCGGTTCAGGGGTGAAAAGGAGGTGTTCAGAAAGAACGGTCTTGAGCCGTGGCTCCTCCTTTTTGTGGCTGCTGAAGTGCTGGCTCTCATTTTTTCTGATAACAAACTCCAGGCGCTTGAGTTCGCGTTTAAAAGGGTGATCCTCCTCCCGATCATTTATACCGTGGCGGCGGGAATTAACGACGCCAGGCAGCTCCGGACATTCTTTTACACCTATCTCGTTTTCGCCCTAGGATCTGACCTTCTGTATATCGGATTTTCGATCGAATATTTTGTGAGGGACCTTTACAAATTCACATCCGAGGGGCCAAGCGTTCTCCTACACCCGATCACAACGGGAGAGCTTACATCATTCACGGCACTTTATCTCTTTTCTCTTTTCCTGAATGAAGAGAGGAAAAAATGGAAGATCGGGTGGCTGGTGATGTCGCTGATCTCCATGGCCTCACTTTTGGCCACATTCAAACGGACCGCGTGGATCGGACTGGGGCTCGGGCTTTTGGTTCTCCTCTTCATGAACCGGAATTACATTCTGATCACCGCGGGTGCTGTTGTGGCGATTATTGTCGTCCTGATGGCCGGGAATGAATCCAGGGTTTTCATTTACGATCTGAAGGGGACAGAAGTTGCGAAGTTCGAGACCGAAGGTCTTGCCTACAAGGTTCAGCCTCTCGGAGATGAGCTGGTGATCTCCGACTATAATGACGGCCTGAAGATATACAAAAGGGATTCACTTGTTAGCCGGCTAGAGACACCAGCCCCGATCTATGAAATAGTGAAGTGGGGCGATAAGTACGCCGCGTTCCTGAATGATTACCGGATCCTGCTTTTAAGTAAAAATGAAAAAGGGTTTTCGATCGAGAAGGAGTTCACTTCGCCCGGTTATCTTGGCAGGCTCGCGGTCAACAGGGGAATGCTTTACGCGGTTGATTCAGATAGCGGCATAACCATCTACAAAGACCCCGCTTCAATAGAGGCACCACTTCGCTTCCCCCGGTTCACGCGTGGGATGAGCATGATGGTTGATTCCAGCTACATTAACATCAATTATTCCGATTACACCCACACCACGGTCAGACTCGATCCGAACGGTTACCCGGTCGACACGATAGCGTATGACAGGCCGGTACCACAAGGTTCGAAGTTCCTTGCCTTCAAAGGGGGAAAACTCCTCTACTATTTTGACAAGGGTTTTAAATTGGCAGACCCTGTCACGGGCAAAATAAAGGATCTTCCTCCGAACACCGACTGCAAGGGGATAGCGTGGAACACCGTGGCCACGGGTACCGATTCGCTTTACATAGTCGGGATCGACAAGAATCTCTACAGCGTGAAGATCGAAGGCGACACTTCAGTTTATCTGAGTTTGATCAGGCCGGTCGGGAAGTACCCCTTCTCGCTCAGTGCTTCGGAAAAGTACATCTGCATGACCGATATCAAGCGGAGCCGGGTGCTGAGTTTCTTCGACATGACCGGGGAGACCAACCGTAACCGCCTCGCGATGTGGCGGATCGGCTGGGAGATATTCCTCGATCATCCTCTCTTCGGGGTGGGCGATATCGATCTCGCGAAGATTTTCAAGGAGTACAACCGGCCTTATGAGAAGGAGATAAAGGGTCATCTCCACAACAATTTCTTCCACCTGCTTGCCACTTTGGGTGGATTTGGAATAATTTCGGTCGTAATGTTGTTTGTAATGATGATAAGAAAGAACCTGCAGGTGTTCAGAAAAACGCCCGCGCGGAGTTTCGAGAGGGCCCTGGTGATGGGAGCAATGGCAAGTTTTGCTTCATTTATTGGAGCGGGACTCACCGAGTTCAACTTCGGTGACCATGAGATCATCACAATGGTCTGGTTCTCCGCCGGCGTAACCTTCGCGGTTCTGAAACAGTTACAGAACAAAGAAAATGACCGGACCGTATGACCATGAGCGTGACACGAAAATTATTGATTTTTTTATTGTTGATGCCTGTTTGGGTTGTTTCTGCCCAGACGGTTTCGATCAGGGGACAGATCGTCGATCAGCGTGACGGCAGCCCGCTCCCCTTCGCCACCGTGAGGGTGGTCTCCTCAAAGGAAGGCGCCACTTCGAACAAAGACGGCAACTATGAGCTTCAGATAAAGAAGGGGAAATACACGCTTACCGCTTCATATGTCGGGTATGTTACCAAAACAATCGAAGTGGAGGCTCTCAAGAATCTTGAGAATATAAATTTCTCACTCGAGTTCTCACAGGTTG
>RHKR01000344.1:3781-5464 GCA_008363265.1 Chlorobiota bacterium | reverse complement strand
GGCATTAAGGTCGGTGACGGTTTTGAATTCGATCTCCATTTCAGCCGACCACTGATCACCCTCCTTCATTTCGCTTGAAATCTTTTTGATGGTGTAGCCTTCGAAGGTGAAATCTTTTCGAATTGTAGCTGTGTCAAATCTTTGGGCCAGTTCACGACCCTGTACCGAGCCGGGGGGGAAGGAGTAGCGGATCGTCATCGACCCGCTCCCGTCCCTCCGAATTTCGCCTTCCTGAGTGTAGTCGAGGCAACCTGTCGAGAGAAAAGACAGCAGAAGGAGCGGAAAAAGTACGGAAAGATATCTTTTCATCAGGCCTTACCTCAATTGGCTGCTTTATCGCCCATCGGGACGAAGTGGAAGAATTCGTTGTAGAACCTTTGAACGTACTCATCGAGTAGTTTTGTTGTCCTGTCAAATTTCGGTGAGGATATCACCAGACCGGCATGATACTGCTTCCGCAGGCGCCACACCACTTCGGGATCGCTGAAAACGCTCATGTCGGGCCACTCCTGCTTGGCGAGTGAGTTTAGAAGTGCAGCGTAGTTCTTCTGAAGTTTTGGTGCTTTGTACTTTTTGCCGTCGTCGAGGGTTTCGAGGCGTGCCCACTCGGCCCAGAGGTTAAGGCCTGTGGCTGCCTTAACAAGTTCTACAATATTGGCGCCGCCCACCCGTGCCGAGGTTTCGAGGAAGTAGATGTTCCCGTCGTGTCCCTTGATGAACTCGGTGTGGTTAACACCGGTCTTCATGCCGAGGTCTTTCATCACGTTGGCGTTCATTTCGAGGAGGCGTTTTTCATCCTCACTGCCGCGGAGGACGTTGCGCGTGGTGAAAACCCTTCCCTGGTGCGCCACTTCGAGCGGGGGAAGGCCATAAGCACTAACGATGGCGAATTTAATTTCATGCTCCTGGATGATCGAATCGACGTGGAAGATATCGCCGGGGATGAACTTCTCCATCAGGTAGTTCGACTGTTCATCGCCGAGGGCGTTGATAACCTCCCAGGCGTGTTCGCGCGATTCCAGTTTTTTCATGCCGATCGATCCGGCCTGCATTCTCGGTTTCAGGATGTAGGGGGGCTCCTTTTTTGCCATGAATCGGTTGATCTGATCGTGGTTGAGGACGTGAACGAACTCGGGGACAAGGACACCCTTCTCGAGGGCTTTCATGCGCATCGAGTATTTATCCCTGAAGTAGCGCATCGTGGTCTCACCCATGCCGGGAACGCGGAGGTGTTCGCGGAGCGCTGCCGCCTTTTCAACGTCGAAGTCATCGAGGGCTACAATTCTGTCGATCACAACCGTGCGCGCGACGAAGCTGACGGCCTTGATCAGGTCGTGGAGGTTCCATTCCTTGTCAACGTCGGGCATGAAGTAGAGGTCGTCGATGCTTTCGCGTGGCCAGGGCTCATTTTCGAGGCTCTTTGAGGTAATGAAGATAACGCGCCATCCGAGCCTGTGGGCTTCGACGAGGAAGTCACTCCCTTTGAAGTAGCTCGAGATGCAAAGTATTGTTTTCTTTCTTGGATCTGACATCGTAACACCTATATTAAATTTTCCTGGTATGTAAGATAAAATATTGAACTGAATAACGAAAAAATATCTTCATCCGTGAAATTAAAAAAAGGATGTGACGGAAAAAAACAATTGAAAATCGTCGGAATTTTCTCTATTATTCGTATCTGTT
>RHKR01000344.1:0-3774 GCA_008363265.1 Chlorobiota bacterium | reverse complement strand
AAAAATAACCGGGAGAATAGAATGTTTGACCCAAACTATAAATTCACTGTAGTTGACCGTTTTCTTAAGTATGTAAAGATAGACACACAGTCGGATGACGAAGCTCCACAGTTCCCGACGACGCAGAAGCAGCTCGACCTTTCGCGCGTTCTGGTTGATGAACTGCAGGAGCTCGGGCTGACCGATGCCCACCTGGATGAGCACGGTTACGTTTACGCGACGCTTCCTTCGAACACCGCGAAGGATGTCCCCGTGATCGGTTTTATTGCCCACGTCGACACCTCACCCGCGATCAGCGGCAAGGATGTGAAGCCGGTAATCCACAAAAATTACAACGGAGAGGATATCGTGCTCCCCGGCGACACTTCGAAAGTGATAGATGTTGCCTCGAACCCTGAACTGAAGGAGATGAAAGGCTATGATATCATCACCACCGACGGCACAACGCTCCTCGGCGCGGATGACAAGGCGGGAATCGCCGAAATAATGGATGCCCTCGCTTACCTGACCGCCCATCCTGAAGTGAAGCACGGAACGATCAAGATCTGCTTTACCCCCGATGAAGAAGTGGGAAGAGGTACCGAGCACTTCGACGTGAAGGGTTTCGGAGCAAAATATGCCTACACCATCGACGGCTCGAGCCGCGGTGAAGTGGAAACCGAGACTTTCAGCGCCGATGCTGTTGTTATCACCATCCACGGAAAGAACGTGCACCCGGGATACGCCAAGAACAAGATGATCAACTCGATCAGGGTTGCCTCACGTTTCATGGAGACACTTCCGAAAAACACCCTTTGCCCCGAGACAACAGAAGGACGTGAAGGCTACGTTCATTGCGTCGCTTTCAACGGAAGTGAGGAAAAGACGGTTCTTAAGTTCATCATCAGGGATTTCATCGATGAGAAACTGAAGGATTATGAAAGATACCTCGAGAACCTTCTCGCGAGCGTTGTGAACGATTACCCCGGTGCTCGCTACGAGTTCCAGGTGATCGAGCAGTACAGGAACATGAAGTATGTTCTCGATCAGCACCCTGAAGTGGAGGCCAACGCGCTTGAGGCCCTCGCGAGGCTGAACGTTGCCCCGATACAGTCAGCGATCAGAGGCGGTACCGACGGTTCGCGTCTGAGCTACATGGGCATCCCGACACCGAACCTCTTTGCGGGCGGGCACAACTTCCACGCCGCAACCGAGTGGGTCGCGGTTCAGGATATGGAGATGTCGGTCAGGAATATTGTCACTCTCGCTAATGTGTGGGAGAGCAAAGCCTAAAGGCCGCTTACAGCTTTAAAGCAGAAGAGGCTGCTCCTTGCGTGGGGCAGCCTCTTTTTTTTAAGTTACAACGGGGTGGTCAGATCTTCCGCTTTTTGCGGTCGAGGTTCGCGGGTTCTTCAACCTTGTCCCTGATCCACGCCTGATCTTTGTAGACATCCACACCGAGGGCGTAGAAATTGATCTTCTTCAGTGTTTCACCCGAGTAGCCGAGGGGCTTGATCATACGGTCGAGTTCTTCGATCGTGGTGATCCTGTTCATCGCGTCGAGGATTATATAGTAGAGTTTGTTCCTCTTCCAGTATTTCGAGAGGAAGAGGGTTTCGCCGGGCATTGAAGGGTGATCGTAAGTTACAAAAATGTCGCTCTTCATGATGGTATCCAGCACTTTTTTCGTGTCGAAATCCCGGAAAACCTCTTCAACCCGTGAAAGGCGCATATCGGGGAACATCTCCTGAAAAGCGAGATTGCTGATGAATCTGGGATCGGTTGAGAGGGTTTTCAGATTCTTTTCCCTGTGCTCGAGGAGGCCGTAGTAATTTCCGCCGTAGGTGTCGATAAATGGGACGTTCTGAAGTTTGCTCGAGAACCCGGTGACGCTAACAACCCTGTCTTTGTTGATCTCGGCAAGGAGTTCCTTCCCGTGCATTACGTGGTTGTTTTTGTTCAGTATCTCGATCAGATAGTCATTCACGATCTTCCGCTCACCCGTGTTAACGGAGTTGTGGATGAAGCAGAAAAAGCCGAGATCGGTAACATCCTTCGATCTTCTGAGAATCTGAACGAGCTCATATTTCGAACGTACCTGCGGGAAATCCTTCCTTATAAGTTTGAAGAGCACCGAGGCATCGATAACCTTCTTCTCTTTCGCGAGGAAGTCCGCCACTATTTCCTGAACCTTTTTCATTGTGCCGCCGCTGACGGAGAGGTGTTTCTCGACACCGAAGACATCCTTGTCGAGCTGTAGCACATTGGGATTCATCCTGATGTGGCAGAGGGAGACTTTCAGGTCGATGTATTCCCTTCCGTACTGAACCTTTACGGTATCGATTATCTCTTTCAGAGTCATGGCCCTGTCGCTGTTTTTCAGGGTCTGTTCGGCCATTTCGGGGAGGTTCATTCTTCCGCGGAGGACGTATTTTCCGTCTTTCTCGATCACCTTGAAGAAGCGTATGGCAAGTATGAGGCGGAATAGGTTAAGCTTGTCCCAGCCTTCGAGGTCGGGGAAATCATTCAGAAACTCGGTAAGAAGAACGCCGTCACGCTCCCTCAGGTAAGACCTTAGCCTGACATAGAGCGTGTAGAGGGGGTTGTCTTCCCTGTAGATGTTCTGGGAAACAAAAAACTTGTTCGAGTACGACGGAATTCCGGGGTAGATCGTGTTAAGGAGTCTCACGAAAGGCTCGACATCCATGATCTGGTTCTGGAAGAAATCCTTCTCGATGATCGTGGGAAACTTGATAAGGTGATTCAGGAAGTGGTTCTGCAGCCGCTTTTCGATCGGCGCGAGGTCGTGTCTTACATCCTCGATGAAAGCGACGAGTTTCTGCCTAACCCTTTCAGATGAGATATTGTGCACTGCTCCGATCGATCTCATATCGAGGCCTTCTTCAAATCTGAGGCGGATAAAATCGCGTGTACGGTCATCCTGAATATCGATCAGTGATTTGATCCTGACTGCGGTTTCGAGGATCGGGTCTTTGGAGAGATTCTTCGAGAGCATCTGATCCGATTCCTGGCTGTTGATTATCGCCTGGAAAGATCTCGCCAGATCTGAAAGGCTCTCTTTTGGCCCCGGGAAGGTCTCAACGTATTCATCGGGGAAGAATGCCAGCAGGTTGTAAAGGTGATATACTTTTTTGAGCCACGGTGTGGTTGATATGTATTTCTTGTTTCTGGTGCTGAACTTAAGGAGGTAACGCTTTAACGGTTGCTCGAGCGTATCTTTCAGTTTCGAGTCGATCTCGATCCGCTGATTCTCGAAGAAGAGGACCTCGGGGAATTTCTCTTTGAGTTCGGTGCCGCTTTTCCTGTCGAGCTTCGTCATTTTCTTGCCCGGCTCACCGTAGAAGAGTTCCGCGATCAGATCGCGTGTCAGGTCAACCGTAACCCTGCGTATCCTGCTGTCTTTCAGAAGGGTGAGATATTGTACATTTACAATATCCTTGTACTCTTTGGCGTCTAGCAGCTCAAAGAGCCTCTGACAGTTCTTGGGGAAGAGTGTCGGGTCGATCTCAGAGGGGAATATCGATTCGTCAGGTTGTATCGGTTCGATCCCGCAAAACAAGGGAGTTGAAAGCAGCCTGAATTCCTGGCCAGGGTCGTTTGAGTGAATTTTGAATCTCATGGTCACAAGCAATAAATGTCGGTTAAATCTGTTTCAGGGTCGCGCCGGAAAACAGTGAGTTATTATCGGTGCTAAAATACTAAAATAGTTAAATGATCACAAACGAATTTTGTAATTCACACAGAAAAAAAAGGTTAAATGGTTTATAAAGTGGC
>RHKR01000343.1 GCA_008363265.1 Chlorobiota bacterium | reverse complement strand
GATCCTCTCGGCCACTTCATCGATCTGTGTCGCGAAGAGGGTGTATATCTCTTCAAACTTGATATGAAGAGTAAAGAAGTAAGGGCCGGTTATATTCCAGTGATAGTTTCTGGCCTTCATGTAAATCACATGCTGATCAGCTAAAATGTCTTTTAATAATGAAGCTATTCTTGCGTTTCCTGTTGACATGGTAAATCTCCGTTTTTTGTTTGTGTGAATATTCTTTGTCGTATATACTACAATTAGTGTGCCAAACTTTTTTTCGGCGAATCGCCCTTTAATGATGGTCTGGCGTTGTGAAATACCGAAATATCGTTATATTGCACAACGATATTTCGTTGACAACTATATTTCGGTGAAAATGAAGAACATAAATCTCACTATAGATGAGAACATGCTCCTGACACCTCAGCAAACAATGGAGACGGTGCTTGAGGCCATAAAGGAAGTTATTCCCTACGATCTGGCTGTGATCATGAGCAAGGAAGAGAACGACCATCTGAAAGTGCGCTACGCGTCAGGACCGCTTAAGAACGAAAAATTGATGCAGTTTGAGATCGAACTGGACGACCGCCCTGACATTTCCCGTGCCCTTGAACTTGGTGAAGTGCGGCTTGTGGAGGAAACGGAAGATCCTGACCATCACGATACCTACGATGGCGTACTCGATCTCCCACTTGGTCATTCCTGCATGCTGGCCCCTCTGCAACTGAACAACAGAACACTCGGACTAATGACCCTCGACCACAGGGAGTGCGACATTTTCACCTCGCAACGGGTGAAGATAGCAGAAACCCTTGCAAGGATAGTTGCTCTTGCCTTGGCTCAATCGCTCGCAACCGACAAACTCCTCGATCTTAACGAAGCTCTTATTTACGAGAGGAATAAGTTGATCGGTGAGGAGGATTCCGCCTTTTCAGGCATGATCGGAAGATCGAAAAAATGGATGCAGGTGATCGAACGGATAAAGCTCGTGGCTCCTACAGGCTCGCATGTTATGGTACTAGGTGAAACGGGTACCGGGAAAGAACTGGTGGCAAATTCGATTCACAGACTTTCGCAAAGGGCGAACGCCCCCTTCATCGCGCTCAATTGCTCGGCTCTTAACAGTTCACTCGCTGAAAGCGAATTGTTCGGACATGAAAAAGGGGCTTTCACCGGAGCGGTTACCTCCAGAAAAGGGAGATTCGAGCTGGCAAACAAGGGGACCCTCTTCCTCGATGAGATCGGTGACCTTCCCCTCGAGATTCAGCCTAAACTTCTTAGAGCGATCCAGGAGGGTTCATTCGAAAGAGTGGGGGGTGAGGCCACAATTAAATCAGATGTGCGTATAATCTGCGCAACACATGTGAATCTTGAAGAAAAAGTGCAGGAGGGGAAGTTCAGGGAAGACCTTTATTATCGTCTGAATGTGTTTCCGGTTGTTCTTCCACCTCTCCGGGAGCGGAAGGAGGATATCAGTCTTCTGGCGGCCCGGTTCCTCGAGAGGATATCACAAAAGTTCGGTGGGCGGCACTTCTATCTCAGCGATTCAGCAATGAAACTTCTTAACGACCACGAGTGGAACGGTAACATCAGGGAGCTGCAGAACACGCTCGAGCGCGCGGCTATAATGACGCGGACCGGACTTATAAAGCCCGAATTCATCCTCTTTGAGAGTGAGTACAGTACAAAGGCAACTCCCGCAAAAAGGTATGTGGATGAGGAAGCCGGTGCGTTCGATGAGGAAGTTAAAAAAGTGATAACGCGCGCGCTTGAGAAATGTTCCGGCAAAATCTATGGTAAAGGTGGTGCTGCAGAATTGCTGGGCCTGAAACCCACCACCCTCCAGAGCAAAATGAAAAAACTCGGGATCGAACTCCCCTGACAAATTTGAATAGAAAGGCATGAAATGAAACTGAAACTTGAAAGACCACTGGTATTCTTCGATCTTGAAACCACCGGGATCGATGTAACAAAGGACAGGGTGGTCGAGATATCCCTTCTGAAACTTTTCCCTGATGGAACCGAAAAGATCACCACCCGGTTGGTGAATCCCGGAATTGAGATCCCGGCAGCGGCGAGCAAGGTACACGGAATTTACGATCTGATGGTCGCGAACGAACCGTCATTTAAAGATATTACCTCTTCATTTCTGGAGATATTCAGGGATTCCGACATTTCGGGCTACAACATCCTGAACTATGACCTTCCCCTGATCAGGCAGGAGTTCAAACGCTGCGGGATTGAGTTCCCTCCCGCGGGCACGATCGCGATAGATCCGTATCAGCTCTATGTAAGAAAAGAGCCGCGCGACCCGATGAATCCCTCGGATTCGAGGAACCTGGCAACTGCCTACAGGTTTTATTGCGGTGAATCCCTCAAAAACGCCCACTCGGCTGAAGCCGACATTGTTGCCACAAAAGAGGTGTTCCTCGCCCAGGTTGAACAATACAGCGATATTGGTAACACCCTCGCTTCCATCTCAAAGTATGTGGGAATGGGCACGACGCGAAGCGCCGACATTTCCGGTAAATTGATCTATGACGGGAACAATGAGGTACTGTTCAATTTCGGGAAGCATGCCGGGAAGAAGGTGAAAGATGAAAGAAGTTATGCCGAGTGGATGCTGAAAAGCGACTTCCCGGAAGATACCAAGGAAGTGCTGAAAAAGATATTTGCTTCGCGGAAATGATCCGCGAAGCAATTGGGAAATTTACTTCATTAATACCATTTTCTTCACTGATGTGAAACTGCCCGCGTTTAACTTATACAGGTACAATCCGCTTGGGAGATTCGCGGCGTTGAAATCAACTTCATGTGTTCCTGCTTCAACGAACTGATCGACCAGCCTGGCGACTTCCTCCCCGAGTGAATTATAGACCGTCAGGGTAACATTCCCGGCAGAGGGCATCGCGTAACGGATAACGGTGCCTGGGTTGAACGGGTTCGGGTAATTTTGTTCCAAGCCGAATGTGTTAGGATTCACACTCTCATCCTCAACTGATACAGGGGCATCCGAGAAGTTAAGGTCATCCACCGTGAACGATGAACCCAAATGAAAATCACTTCCTGTATCGGGACCGATTATCATCACTGTAACAATACATGTATCGGGGGTCTCTTGGCTCAAATATTCGAAGGGGATCTCAAAATCACGATATACAGCGGTCACACCCGAAAAACTGCGGGCTGCAATTGCCACAGCGTTCCCCTCTTTCATTAAAATCACAGACACACTAAAGCGGTCGTTCTCAACGGGATCGAATGTATAGCTTCCCGTAAACTTTACCGGTCTGTTTGTGAAACCAAATCCGGAAGCATCATCACCTGATTGTATAAAAGGTGCGATTTTCATGCCCGGAGACCACTCAACAACTGTTCCCTTGGCAGCAAAATTTCCGGTTTTCGCGTTGGTTGATTTTGTTACTGACTGGGGAAGCAGCGGGGCATTGGGTGAAGCCCAGTTTACGGGTCCATCACTTGTCCACTCTTCGAAACTGCCGTTCGGCACCTGCGCAACCGTGATTGCAGAGGCCAGAATAAGTAAAATAGAGATCTTTTTCATGTTTTTCTCCTGATGATGAGATAATAAATTCGATTTCATTCGATTGTGAAAACCCTTTTAGGAGTAAATTCCACAAAAGATTGCTTCAAATCTACAGCTCAAAATAGTACTGAGTGGCTTTAATAAACAGGTGGTATTATCCGGGTATCTTCGGTCAAATATCCGGGTGAAGGCATCGAAGGAATGAGAAAATTAAGTGCTGATCCTCTGCCTGAAACAGTTCAGTTACAGG
>RHKR01000342.1 GCA_008363265.1 Chlorobiota bacterium | reverse complement strand
CCTCTACAAAAACAAGTTCAGGGTGACCGTCAACACCGATAACTGCCTGATGAGCGATACGACAATGACGAAAGAGTTCGTAACAGCTGTCCAGACATTTGATCTGAATCTTGACGACGTTGAGAAGATCACTATTAACGCGATGAAATCAGCATTTATCCATCACAACGACCGGATCCGCCTTATCTACGACGTGATTAAGCCCGGTTACCTTGAGATGAGAAACACCCTGACATCACTTAAACTTTAGGAAAACATGAAAATAGCTCTTAGAAATTATAATCTGGATTTTGACAAGACCGACAAGAAAGTTGTCCTCCAGTTTGTTAAGCAGGCCGTGAAACAGACTGAGGGAAGCCAGGATGTGAACATGGTAAAACAGAACAGGCTCCTCTCCACCATTCTTGAGAAGGTGAGCAGTTCTGATTCCGTGAAGTTTACCAAAGATGAATATTTTGCCCTAAAGAATATGATCGTGGCAAACCAGCAGCACCTCAGAAAGCAGTTGGCAAAAGCCGGGTTCTTCAAAAAATTCTTCTTAAAACAGCTCGAAGGGCAATATTCGAAACTCGTTTCCAAATATTTTCAGGACAAGTGATCATGATAAAAGAAGACAGGATCATCAGGGCCCCCCACGGTTCGACCCTTCATTGCAAAGGCTGGGTTCAGGAAGCTGCCATGCGCATGCTGATGAACAACCTCGACCCGGAAGTGGCGGAAAATCCGGCTGAGCTTATCGTTTACGGCGGTAAGGGTAAAGCAGCCCGAAACTGGGAATCCTACGATGCGATCATCCGCTCCCTGCAAGAGCTGGAAAATGATGAGACCCTGCTCGTTCAATCGGGCAAACCTGTGGCAATCTTTAAAAGTCATCCTGATGCCCCCCGCGTTCTGATCTCGAATTCAATGCTCATTCCCCGCTGGGGCACGTGGGATGAATTCCGGAGACTTGAGGCACTCGGACTTACAATGTACGGCCAGATGACCGCCGGCAGCTGGATATACATCGGCACCCAGGGTATTTTGCAGGGTACATATGAAACCTTTGCCGAATGTGCACGCCAGAAATTCGGCGGATCACTTAAAGGTAAACTCCTCCTCACTTCCGGTCTCGGTGGTATGGGCGGTGCACAGCCCCTTGCTGCAACGATGAATGGTGCAACTTTCCTCGGGATCGATGTCGACCGCTCACGCATCCAGAAACGGATCGATACCGGCTATATCGATATTCTCACCGAAGACCTCGACGAAGCCATAAAAATCGTGCTCGAAGCCAAAGAAAACGGTGCCAATGTTTCGGTCGGTCTCGTGGGAAATGCAGCAGAATTGTTGCCTGAACTCTTAAAAAGAAATATTATCCCGGATATTGTTACCGATCAGACCTCGGCTCACGACACCCTGAACGGCTACGTGCCGATGGGTATGTCGTTCGATGAAGCTGTTGCCCTCAGAAAGAGCGACCCGGACAAATACATCGAACTGGCGAAGGAGACCATTGTTGTCCACCTTAAAGCGATGCTCGAGTTCCAGAAACGCGGCTCTGTCACTTTCGACTACGGAAATAACATCCGTGGTGAAGCCAAAGCCAACGGGGTCGAAAATGCCTTCGATATCGCCGGCTTCGTACCGGAGTATATCCGTCCACTCTTCTGCGACGGGAACGGTCCGTTCCGTTGGGCTGCCCTCTCGGGTGATCCTGAAGATATTTACACCACCGATGAGGCTGTAAAAGCCGCATTCCCTGAGAACAAGTCGCTTCACAACTGGCTCGAGATGGCCCGTAAAAAGGTACACTTCCAGGGTCTCCCCTCTAGGATATGCTGGCTGAGCTACGGCGAACGTGCTAAAATGGGATTGATATTCAATCAGCTTGTGGCTGAAGGAAAAGTTAAAGCTCCGATAGTTATCGGGCGCGACCACCTCGATTGCGGATCGGTCGCTTCCCCCTATCGTGAAACAGAAGCAATGAAGGACGGCAGTGATGCTATTGCCGACTGGCCGATACTTAATGCTCTTATTAACGCTGTGAATGGCGCTTCATGGATATCAGTGCACCACGGTGGTGGCGTCGGTATCGGAAACTCCATCCATGCGGGAATGGTGATCGTTGCCGACGGAACGCCCGAAGCAGCTGCCAGAATTCAGCGCGTCCTTACTTCCGATCCCGGTATGGGCATCGTAAGACACGCTGACGCCGGTTACGAAAGGGCAATTGATAACGCCCGGACCAAATCGGTCAATATACCTATGATAAATAAATAATATGGAGTAGATCATGTCACTGAAAGTATTAATTGCTGATCAGTTCCCCGAAAAGTATATCAATAAACTGACCGAACAGGGTATCGAAGTCAGCTATCAACCCAAACTTGGCGAAAGCGACATCCCTGCCGCCGCGAAAGACGTCGATATTATAGTTGTCCGGTCAACCAAGGTAAGTGAAGAAGCCATTAACGCGGCCGATAAACTGAACCTGATAATCCGCGCGGGTGCGGGTGTGAATAACATCAATACCTCCGCAGCCAACAAAAAAGGCGTTTACGTAGCCAACTGCCCCGGCAAGAACTCAATCGCGGTCGCTGAACTGGCTGTAGGACTCATGGTAGCGATCGACAGAAAGATTCCTGATAACGTTGCCGACTTCAGAAATGGTGTCTGGAACAAGGGTGTCTACTCGAAGGCTCAGGGAATTTTCGGCAAGAACCTTGGAATCATCGGATTCGGTAACATCGGTAAGGAAGTCGCCGCAAGGGCAACCGCTTTCGGCATGAACGTCTACGCGAAGGATATTTCACGCGTTGAAGGTTACGGCGTGAAGGAATTTTCAGAGATGGAAAAGATACTCCCGATACTCGATATCATAACGATCCACCTCCCCCTGACCGACGGTACAAGAAAACTCTTCAACCGCGACATGTTCAAACTGATGAAACCGAACAGTATCCTCATCAACACATCCAGAGCTGAAGTGATCGATGAAGATGCCCTCCTCGAAGCGATCGAAGAGAAGAACATCTTCTGCGGTCTTGATGTATTTGTCGGTGAACCTGAGGGAAAAGCCGGTGAGGTATCATCAAAACTGATGAACAACAAAAACATCTATGTTACACACCACATCGGCGCCTCAACCGAGCAGGCTCAGGATGCCGTGGCTGAAGAAACAGTTAACATCATCAAAGGTTACATCAACAGCGGCGTGATCGCTCACTGGGTTAACAAAGCCCGTTGGGAAGAGTCGCACTACCAGCTCGTGGTTAAGCACTACGACAAACCTGGCGTTATCGCCTCGATCCTGAACGTGATGAAAAAAGACAATGTTAACATCGAAGAAGTTGAGAATGAGATTTTCGCCGGTGGTCTGGTTGCTAAATGCACCATCAAACTGAAACAACCCCTTAGCCACGATACCCTCGAAGAAATCAGAAACATCCCTGAGATCATTAACCTTTCACATGTGGAAGTTTAGGGAAGTGTGAACTGTGAACTATGAACTGTGAAGTAGTCAGTTTGTAGTTGTACAGATTTTTGAAACCGGGCTGATTCAGTCCGGTTTTTTATTTTTAAATTGTTCACCGCGCTGACACACGGTGCTACAATATATCGCCGACCAAAGCGGGCTACCGCCTTCAGCCTTCATCCTTCAGCCTTCTTCACGGTACTTCACAGTTCACAGTTCATAGTTCACACTTCAAAAGACTTCACAGTTCACAGTTCACATTTCACACTTAAACAAGAGTGTATTCCGGAATATCCTCTGTAAAATTATAGTAGTAGGGTGT
>RHKR01000341.1 GCA_008363265.1 Chlorobiota bacterium | reverse complement strand
GAAGAGAGTAGTTGTTTTCAATTTTCTCGATCAGATACAGTCTGTATCTGTTCTTCAGGAAATATTGCAGATTATCCTTGGTAACCCGCTCATTTTCCTCCTCTGTCTTCATACCGATAAACCCGGCATCAATTCCCAGTTTGTCAGATGCCTGCGCGAGCACCGGAGTAACAGCAAGAGAGAGCGGATCGCCTGTCATAAATACGGCAACCACCCTTTTTGTGTCCTTCACAAGGTACTCGATCGCGAGCCTCAAATCGTCAAATTCCTTTTGATTCATGAGCAGTATCGAATCGTCGATATAGTAATCGCGGATCGCCTCATTCACGATCAGTTTCTTCCCCACTGTATAGTTCCTCAGATCATTTTCATCGGTTCCGGCAAATATCATATTTACATGATCGCCAAAAATGCCTGCCATTTCATTGAAATGAACAGAAAGCTGCCTGCCGATGATGAAAAGCGTTGTATTCTTAGAGGTCATCGAACTGATTTTTTACTTTTTTCAGAAAATCACCGAACTTCCCCTTCTTCTTGTCGGTTCCGCCTTTCTTGGTTTTGGGGTCACGTTTTCCGCCCCAAAACCCGCCTGGCTTCTTTGCAGGTTTCTCCTCTTCATCATCAGTGGCAATGAAATCTTCCTCAACCGGAAGGAGCAAACCAAGTAGTGAAGCGTACTCCGGCTGTGCAAGATTTCTTAATTCACCGTCGAAATACTCTTCAACGGGAAGGCCCATCCTCGCCGGCAAGCCGAATACCTGCTCGGCCAGATCGGTTATGCCTTTCATCAACGCGCCGCCACCGGTGATCACGACTCCGGTTCTGATCTTGTTCTTGACGTCTGCTTTTTCAAGTTCCGTATTTATCAGTTTGAATAGCTCCAGAAGCCTGCTTTTGATGATCTGGGTCAGAAGGCTTGTCGGGATCTTGGTGCTCGGTCTCGGACCCACACCGTTGATCTGGATAAGTTCATCTTTCACGATCGAAGTTTCTGTGGCGTAACCGAACTCAACTTTGAGCCTCTCTGCATCTTCAGCCACCACACTTAAAAATTCTTTTATATCGAGCGACACCCTGTGTCCGCCAATCCCAAAAACCCTCGAGAACCTGATAGCGTTGTTATGATACGTCAGAACATTCGTGGTACCTGATCCGAGATCAATAAGAAGGACTCCGAGATCTTTCTCAGCCGGCTCCAGCACTGCAGAAGCGGAAGCCAGCGACTGAAGTTTCAGATCGTTCACTTCGTAGCCCGCTTTCTTTGTTGCTTTTCTGATGTTCTGTATCGAGTCTGAGGAAGCCATTACTATGTAGTTGGCCGCCTCAAGCCGTGAGCACGCGATTCCAAGAGGTTTGGATACACTTCCCTGCCTGTCGACGAAAAATTCTTCATGCAGGATGTGAAGTATCATCATATCCTTCGAAAAGGAGATGTTCCTGAGGTCGGCTTTCAATCTTTTCAGATCGTCAACAGTTACCACACCATCATCATTGGTTATGTTCACGTAGTTCCGCGATCTGATACTGTTGATGTTCTCTCCCGATACACCGGTAACAATGTTCTCAGCTTCAATTTCTGCCGTACGCTCTGCTTCTTTTAGTGCCAGTTTGATTGCTTCGGAAGTGGAAATTATATTCACCACTTCACCTTTCATCAACCCGTCGCAAGGGGCCTCGCCTGCACCAAGCAGCCGGAACTTCTTGCGGTCGAGTCTTTCCGCGATAACGACACGTACCTTCGTGGAACCGATGTCAAGCCCTGTTATTATCTCTTTTTTCATCTTTCTTTTCCAATTTCCTGGCGTTGCCCAAATAAACCTTTCCTGAGTACCTCAGGTCAATATATTCCACCCCTTCATTAAGGGAGAACTGATCACCCTTCTCCCTGATCTGCTGCAGGATCAGTATCTGCTCGGCGATCGATTTCCTGTTCATGATCACCGGCGGTCTCATGTCGGAAAATACAAGTATGATATCCCCGCCCTTTCTAAGATCTATCTCTGAAAGTCCGGCAGCCATGCTTCCACCGATCAGCTTGCAGGCTCTGGCTATTTTATAACCCGGCAGAATCGTTGAATCCGCAAAAACCTTGAACCAGGCCGGCTTCCCGAGCCTTGCATTTCTGATAACAGGCCATTCAAACGTTTTCAGTTCTTTCATCAGAGGCAATACCTCAAGTTCCTTTGAAAGAAGAACCAGTTTATCGCCAACAAAAACCGATGCTGCTATCTCTTTTTCCTCGATCCCGATCTTTACCACTCCACCGTCACCGAGTTTCATCTCCAGACTTTTGATGTAGGGATGGTTCAGCAGTCTGTCGTAGAATACATTCAGATCGGGGTATTCACCTTTTGCCGGGTCCGCTTTCGCGAATGCCACATAATCTTCAGGAGTAAGCATCTTCGCGCCCGTGAACTCATACCCTGTGACCTTCTGCGAAATCTCCTTTTTAAAGAAGAGGCCGGGAAGCGCGGTCGCGCCGGCCGCCAGAAGCACAAGAAGAACGAGAGCGGGGATTACCCTCCCTTTTTTCATCTATTTTGTCCCTGCTTTATGCAATTCGACAAATTTTTCACCGTATTTCCAGATATCACCTGCTCCAAGGGTAACCACGATATCCCCGGGTTGTGTTATGCCCATAAGCACTTCGGGTACCTCCGCCTTGTCTGCGACGTAGATAACATTCTTGTGCCCCATTTTACGGGCCGCGTCCGCCACTATCTGTCCCGAAATTCCCTCTATTGGGGTCTCACGCGCGGGATAGACATCGGTGCAGATGAAAACATCGGAATTCAGGAACGAGCGACCGAACTCCTGATAGAAATCACGGGTCCTTGAGTACAGATGTGGCTGGAAGACTGAAACAAGTCTTCTCTGCCAGCCCGCCCTGATACCCGAGAGGGTCGCAGTCGTCTCTGTCGGATGGTGACCGTAATCATCCACCACCATTATATCATCGTCATACTTGACTTCAAATCTTCTGTAAACCCCGCTGAATTTCTCAAGGGCGGTTTTAATCGTTTCAAACGGAACCTCAAGTTCGAGAGCGATCGTAACTGCCACAAGTGAATTCTTCACATTGTGAAGACCGGGAACTTTGATAGTAATGTCACCAAGGGTTTTGTTGTTGTAAACTACTGTATACTTAGTCTTGTACCCGTCATGCGTAATGTTCACAGCCCTCAGGTCTGCCTGTGGGGTGGTGCCATAAGTGATCACACGCTTGTTGATAGATGGCCTTATATCCAGAAGTGCAGGCTCATCCATACAAAGAACGACAAATCCGTAAAAGGGCACCTTGTTGGCGAACTCGATGAAGGCCCCTTTAATGTCATCAAGGTCCCTGTATGTATCAAGGTGTTCCCTCTCAAGGGTTGTGATGGCAGCGATTGCCGGCATCAGTTTCAAAAATGTCCTGTCGAACTCGTCGGCTTCCACTACAATGAAATCACCCGCTCCGAGCCTCGCGTTCGTACCGCCGAGACCGGAGAGTTTTCCACCCACGATAATTGTAGGGTCGATACCTGCTTCCGTCAGTACAAGTCCCGTCATCGAAGTGGTGGTGGTTTTCCCGTGTGTTCCCGCGATCCCTATCCCGTATTTCTGCATGCGCATCGTCTCAGCGAGCATTTCAGAACGCTTTATCACAGGGATGTTGCGCTCGATGGCAGCCTTTACTTCAGGATTCGATTCAACAACAGCCGAGGAATAAACCAGCACATCAACATCTTTAACGTTTCCGGCTTCATGACCTTCGTAAACAGTGGCACCGATCGATTCAAGACGGTCGGTTATATCACTCTTCGCGCGGTC
>RHKR01000340.1 GCA_008363265.1 Chlorobiota bacterium | reverse complement strand
GGGCACGAGTATGATCGTGGGACTTCCGAAGTGGGGCGACTACCCCGTCAATCCCCATTCGGCATTCACGCATGTTTACGGCTACCCGATCGACGGCGGATTGGTTGACGGCCCCCTCTACGCGACGATCTACTCAAAACTTATCGGCATCCACCTCGCCGAACCGGATGAATATGAACCCTATCAACCCGGCCGGATCGTCTATCATGACGACTGGGGCGACTACTCAACTAATGAACCCACACACGATGGTACCGCTGGGTTAGCGATATATTTGAGTGGGTTGTATAAAACCGCAAAGTCCGCAGAGTCCGCAGATTCCGCCACGGCGGCGCAGCAGAAAGATTCTGAAAAATCTCCCGAAGGGACAAGCGATAAATCCGTCAAATCCGCGTTATCTTGCTCCGCCGCGGCGGAATCAGCGGTCTATTCCACCTTCTCTAACGGAGCACTGATAAGACTTGACAGCACAAAAAAAGAAATAGCACTCGTTTTCACGGCGCATGAGTTTGCGGACGGTTACGAAACTATCACCGCGACACTCAAGAAACACAACGCCAAAGGCAATTTTTTCTTCACCGGAGATTTTTACAGAAACCCTGATTTCGCCAAAATAATCACAGCTCTGAAAGAAAACGGCCACTATCTCGGTGCTCACTCCGACAAACATATTCTTTACAACGCCTGGGAGAAGCGGGACTCAACCCTCGTTACCCGGCAGCAATTCGAAAAAGATGTGATCGACAACTACCGCGAAATGCGGAAATTCGGCATTACAAAAGAGGAGGCACCTTATTACCTGCCACCTTTCGAATGGTACAACCAGGAGATTGCTTCATGGACGGAAGGACTCGGTCTGAAACTGGTCAATTTCACCCCCGGAACCCGCTCGAATCAGGACTGGACCATCCCCTCCGGTTCCTACTATTTTTCTTCCGACTCGATCTACAATTCTGTATTAAATTACGAGGAAAGCACCACTTCAGGCCTTAACGGCTTCCTGCTTCTCACCCATTTCGGGACGCATCCGGAGAGAACCGACAAATTTTATGAGAAACTTGACGATCTTTTGTTGTACCTGAGGCAAAAAGGTTATAATTTTGTCAGACTGTAATTCATTTCTTCTTTCCATTTTCCCGGGATCCTGATGGAAATCTTAAACATCATCACGAATTTCATAGACGCGGCGAGTTCATTCCTATGGGGTTGGCCCTTAATTATACTCCTTTTTGGCACACATCTCTACCTTACTTTCAGAACGGGTTTTATCCAAAAGCACCTTTTTAAGGCAATTAAGATATCATTTCAGAAAGATGAAGGCGCTGAGGGGGATGTAAGTCAGTTTGGCGCGCTTGCCACTGCACTTGCCGCCACCATCGGAACTGGAAACATCGTAGGTGTCGCCACCGCTATCGTTGCAGGAGGTCCGGGAGCCGTTCTCTGGATGTGGCTGACCGGTATTTTCGGCATCGCGACCAAGTATTCAGAAGCTCTCCTCTCAGTGAAATACAGGGTGCATACCGAGTCAGGCTTCGCGGGCGGACCGATGTATGTGCTCGAGCGGGGTCTTAATATGAAGTGGCTCGGTGTTATTTTTGCTGCCCTCACAGCTGTCGCGGCATTCGGAATCGGTAACATGGTGCAGGCGAATTCGATCGCGCATTTAAGTCAGGATACCCTGGGCCTTAACCCACACATTGCCGGTGCTATTATGGCACTCCTGACCGCGCTTGTGATCCTCGGTGGCATCAAGTCGATAGCCAGGGTTTGCGAAGCCCTTGTACCCTTCATGGCGATAATTTACATTATAGGAGCCGTCACACTGCTGATCCTTAATTTTTCGACTCTCGGTGACAGTATTGCATTGATCTTTGAATCTGCTTTCTCCGGAAGTGCCGCTTTGGGTGGTTTCGCAGGTGCCGCAATGAAGGAAGTGGTGAAAGCCGGTGTGTCACGCGGTTTGTTCAGTAACGAGTCAGGTCTTGGAAGCGCCCCCATCGTTGCAGCAGCTGCCAGAACCAAGAATCCTGTCAGGCAGGCACTCGTCTCCTCTACCGGAACATTCTGGGATACAGTGGTTGTCTGTGCCCTAACAGGCCTCGTTATCGTTAACTCAGGCTATTGGACAGAAGAAGGCCTGAACGGCGCAAAACTCACCAGTGAGGCCTTCGGACACATCGGAGTGATCGGACCGGTCTTCCTCACATTTTCACTTCTAACATTCGTTTTTTCAACGATTCTCGGCTGGTCATACTACGGCGAAAAAGCCGCCGAGTACCTCTTCGGAATTAAAGCACTTATTCCCTACCGCATCCTTTGGGTCATATTTGTGTATGTCGGCTCCGTCCAAACCCTCGACCTAGTCTGGGATTTCGCCGACCTTGCCAACGGCCTCATGGCAATACCGAATGTGCTTTCTCTCATTCTCCTAAGCAAAGTGTTGAAGTCGGAGACGGAGAAGTATATAAATGATTTGGAGTGAGTATCTTCCCGGATAGCGGGGTTTGCAAAAAGGAGCCCGGCTCTAAACTATTGTTAGTAGAAGTGTTAAGACTTGAATTGTCGGTAAGGTGGGGATATCAGTTATTTAACTTCGATAGCCTCGCCTTTATCATTCAGAAATAAAATGAGCCACGCTTTCATGTTTTCTTTTTTATTGAGATTTTCAATTTTAAGGTAATTTTGCAGTTGCTCGATCCCGTTTCTTTTGATCTCCTCATATTTTTCAGACTCATTCTGTTTTAAATATTTAAGTTCAAGAATGAAAGAGTATTTACCTTTGTAATCAGGTTGAAGTTCGAGTAGCAAATCGACATATTTTCTGTTGATCTCAAATTCACTATTAATCCTGTAAATTTGTGAAAAGGAGAGAATGGTTACAAGTATCGATTTGAGGTTCAATTCACGAAAACCGCTAAGGTCACGGTTCGATAGAGTATTTATGATTGCCGAAGTGTAGTCGATTAGTTTGGAAACCCTGCCTTCAAAACGCATTTCATCAAGTATGGGCATAAGTTCTACAAATCCCAACCCCGCTACATTTTCCTCGACCATTAGTTTCCTGATGAAATCCCAGTACATAATTTTGGAAACATAATTTGGAATGACGAAGGTTATTAATTTCCCTTCACCCGAGTCCATGGTCAATAAACCGTTGTAAAAGAGTAAAGAGATTAGATCCTTTCGCTCCAAACCGGTTTCAAAATCGTATTGTTGCGTGAGCTCGTCGCAAATTCTTTCATTTTCTATAATTTCAGTGATTACATTGTAAGACTCTTCACGCTTTAATATCCCAAGCTGTTTCTTGATTTTAGAATAATCCGAAGAAACAGAGGGATCATACATATCGGACGGATATTTACCATGATTGGATAAATAATTCAGGAAATTTAACAACATCTGTGGATTGTAAAGTCTTTCACCGGCATCGATGGAAAATTTACTTCCGTTGTACCATTTGCGGATATCAGCTGAGATTTTTTCCGGATCAAATTGTAGTTCCTCTCTCGAAATAGCTTCGATCAATCGTTTAACCTCATCTTCGGTAAAACCTGCCATATTATGATATACCGGGTCAGTCGTGATGTTTTTGGCAATATTGAATCCACTGGTCATGCTGTCTAATGTCACAGGAGTAACCCCTGTCGCGAAAAACCGGCCGATTAGACCTTCTCCGATGAATTGCTTGATCACTTCGTAAAACTTTCGCACCCAACCGTTTTGACTCACAATCTCTCTGAAATGATCGATATTGAAAGACAACAGTTCGTTCGTAAAATGGTCGTATTCATCTACTAGAATAAATATCTTACCCGAAAATCCTTTAT